>NZ_CAMYOS010000014.1:0-30330 GCF_947280595.1 uncultured Gardnerella sp.
CACTCGATAGGGTGTGGGAGACTAGCACGCTGCCGCATTATTCTTTTAACGGGGAGTCACTTGACTCCCCGTTTTCTTATATTACTTTCCACGTTCAGCAACCTACTACTTACCATATAAGCCTTATAACCCGGTTTACAAGTTAAGCAGGTTTATAAGCTAAGCACGGTTTATAAGTTAAATTAAAAACCCTGGGGCTTTAGTCCCAGGGTTTCTAACTAAAAGAGAAGAAGAAAATTAAATTATATTAAACACAACTCAAAACCATTAAACTCAATGATTTAAATCCTATTAAAAATAAAACCACACTATCCTGAACAAAAGAATACCAAACCCTTAAAAAACCCTGAAAAAACGGTATTTTTATTATAAGTTAGTATAAAATCATCGTATTTGACTATTTCTTATGCTATTTTTAGTGCACAGTCTTGAACATATGTGAGAATTGCTATTATGACTAAAGCGATTTTGAATACAACTGAAGGAAAGATTGAAATAAATCTCTTCGATGATAAAGCTCCAAATACTGTTAAAAATTTCATTGGATTAGCGACTGGAGCTATAGCTTGGGAAGATCCATATACTCATAAAAAATCGCATGAACCATTTTATAATGGTCTGCTTTTCCATCGTATTATTAAGGATTTTATGATTCAAGGCGGTTGCCCATTAGGTAATGGTACTGGTGGACCTGGTTATGAATTTGATGATGAGATTGATCCTTCTGAAACCTTCGACAAGCCTTATTTGTTTGCTATGGCAAATGCAGGAAAATATCGTGACGCTGACGGTAGTGTTCATGGTACGAATGGTTCTCAATTCTTTATAACCACTGTTCCTACTCCTTGGCTTAACGGTCATCATACTATTTTCGGCGTTGTAAGTAATGAAGATTCACGCAAGGTAGTTGATGCGATTCAAAATTGTCCTACTGATTCTACTGATTTCCCGATAGAACCGATTGGTATAATTTCAGTAGATATTGTGGAATAATTTTTTGAATTTTGAATTTTGAATTTTTTAAAAATTTAAAGCTACTCTGTATTTTTGCTATTAGCTCGTATAGGTTTATATTCGTTAAGCTTGAGTTATATATGCGTTTCAAGTAAGAGTAGCTTTTTGTTTTTTTTGTTTTTGTTTTTTGCTGTGTATTTGTTGTATTTTTCCGTTGTGTTTTGTTTCCTAAAAAGTGTGTACAAAAGTAGTGTGTTGTTAGCATAAAAGTAGTGTGTTGTTAGCATATTGTGTTCATCTTTCGCGTGATCAGCTATGAATTTGCTAATGGGACACCGTTTGCCAAGCACTGCTAGTATTCGATAATAGCTGTTATTACTGCATTTCTTTCCAACTGTTCATATTGACTAGCTATGTCGTTGCCGCATGCGCTACAAACGTGATTATTGCAAGACTTGTTCTTCATGCATGATTTTTAAGCATGTAGTAGACCTGCCAACGCTTGAAATAAGAACAACGCTTGAAATAAGAACATAAACAAGAAATTCTGTACACAAATTTTGGGGAATAACCCGAAATGCGTGTACACACTTTTAGGAAATAACACTGTGTTTTACTTTTATTTTCCTTTCTTTTTGTAATTTTGTTTTCTCTTTGCTTTTATGCACTTTATTAGTTTATTTAGTATTACTATTTGTACTTTTCTTTATTATTCGCTTTTTCTTTATTACTTACTTTTCTTGGTTTTCTTGCCTTTCTTTACATTGCTATGCATGTAATCTTGATAATTTTCAGGCAAATTTGGTCCGTTAATGGATTGGCCATCGTATTCGCATGGTCGAGCGAATTTCGGCATTTCGTCATCTTGTATTTCTGAGTTTTGATCAGTTTCATCTTTATTAGAGTTGCGCAGCTTTTCTGCAGCTTCATACCCTATAAAGCATTGCTTTTCCCATTCTTCAGAATATAAAGGGTTCTCTTTATGTCTTCTTCGTTCTTTAGTCTCTTCGTAAAATCTGTACCAAGCTAATATCAATTGTGTGTTTAATCTTGTTTGTAAAGTGATTACTTTTGCAGCTGATAAGTCATTTGTTAATGATTTCCGCAAAGAAATAAATATATCTACTATTATTTGTATGCATCTATTTTTTTCTTTAGGATCTTTGGTTGAAAATATCTTTCTTGCTAATTTGTCATCTTTTGATATTTTGATTCTGATATTTTTGTTATCGTGCATAGCGTATTTCTCTCTACGTAATGTTTTCGTGCAATATAATTTAAAACATAGGTTTCAAAGTGATAATAAATTATATTTATTGGCTGTATAAGAATCGAAAAACTAGAATAATTGCTATATAGCAGGGTAGGCCTTGTAATAAGTTTTCATATAACTTTTGAGTATGATATCTTCGCAATATTTGTTTTCTTCATGAGGCATTCGTGTTATACGCCATGGCATTTCTGTAATTACTCTGTTATATAAAGTCAGACCCGAACAGTTCTTTAGCTTTTTGCTCACAGTGTCTATGAGTTTTAGTTGAGATTTGTTGAGAGGATGTTCTCGTTCATACAAAGACATTATTAAACATCCTCTGTGTATTATGACTTTATCTCTATACCTATTGAATAGTTCTAAAGATACTGGTCCATTATCCCATGCTTCAAAGTCCTCATAAAAGAGTTCTCTATCTGTTGTGGCAAGGCTATGAGCTTGGGCATAGTATGTTAATTTTTGCAATCTCATTGTTGTCATGGTTCCGAGATTGTCTAATATGCGGTTAGCAACGTTTATAATAGACATGTTTAGCTCCCTTGCTGGAAACGTCTAATGTAAAAATCATAGAAATTCATAAAATATGCAAATGTATTTTTCTGTAAAAAGTACATTAGCTATTTATTATTCTCTATGATGCTCTTATCGATTTCATCAATGAAATTAATAAGGTTATGCGATTTATTATACTGAAAAATTACATTTTACAATAGTATTTTCTATATATACTATTAAATTTTTCTTAGAACTGTTACGACCTTTCCCATTATCGTTGCGTTGGTTCCGTCTATAGGAGAATATGTTGGATTGTGTGGTATCAGCCAGACGTGTCCGTTATCGTTTCTTAATGTTTTAACTGTAGCTTCGTTATCAAGTAGTGCTGCAACTATATCTCCGTTGTTAGCGTCATGCTGTTCTCGTACAACAACGTAATCTCCATCGCATATAGCTGCGTCAATCATGGAATCGCCATGTACTTCTAACATAAAGAGGTTTCCTGATCCTGTTAATCTCTCTGGAAGACGCATTACATCGTCAATATGCTGTTCTGCTGTTATTGGCGTTCCTGCTGCAATTCTCCCAACGAGTGGCACGTCATGTGATGTTTGTATGCTTTCGCTTTCATACATATCTACGTCAATGCCTAGTGAGGGTGTTGGAGTTAATTTATTTAATTGGCTTGTTTGAGTATTGTTGATAACCTCGATGGCTCTTCCCTTGTTCGCGCTAATGCGAATAAGTCCCTTAGTTTCTAGAGCTTTTAGTTGATGCTTAACAGAAGATGTGCTACGCAGTCCAACTATTTCGCCGATTTCTCGGAATGAAGGTGGGAAACCATGAGCGATTATATTTCGCTGTATGGCATCCATAATTTTTTTCTGTCGTTCGGTCAGTGAAACGGCATTATCTTCCGGAAAATCATCTTGTTTAGTGTTTTCGTCGTTCATGGTCGCTCCTTTCAATGTTTATAGTAGCGCATGTTTAAGAAAAAATCAAACATCTGTTCGACACGCCGTTGCATATTTTTTGAGAATGTGTAATTATTAAAACACTTGTTCGATAGAACAAATGTTCACAAAGAAGATTGTATGGAAGGAGAAACGTATGAACAAGATATCTGGTGTGCGCTCAGTAAAGAGAAGCAGAGTTGTTAAAAAGTATTTTATTTCGCGAATTAGCGTGGTGCTTTTAGCTATTTTTGCCATCTGGTTAGTCGCTTTTCCTAAAGTTACTGCTTCGGCTACTACAGAAAAGCTTGTTTCTTACACAGTAAGACCTGGTGACACTTTATGGGGGTATGCAAAATCAATAAATGATGGCGGAGATATTTCTGATGATGTAGAGCGTTTGATGGAGATAAATCATCTTTCTTCATATGATCTACAAGTTGGTCAGATTATTAACGTACCAGTTATAGAAAAATGATTTAAGTGCTTTTTATTGTATTGCTAGATTGCATACGAATTATTCTTCTGTATGAGATTTGGGTCAGTTGTGTACAGAGTTTTTTGAACATGTAAAAGTCAACTAATAACTATGAATTGGGGGAATTATAATGAGTTGTGATAATAACGATTTGAATCGCGTAGATAGTTGTCAGTGCTTTGGATGTAAAAGCAATGATGAAAGTTTTGGCAATGACTATCCAAATGCTATTGATAGTTCGGAAAATGTAATAGTTGAAATAAACCAATATATGGATATAGGTATAAAAAATAAGGATAGGAATTGTATTAAGGATTTTTGCGATTCAATTTATTCAAAAGTTCCTATGAATATTGAGCTTCATATGAATGTTGATGCTATGAAATATATTTACGCTCGTTTGGCTGATAGTCAATTTGCTGCTATGAGATTACGAGATCTTTTACGCGAATGTATAGAAGAGTGTACTAATTCCTACTATTGTCAAAGAGATGATTCTGGTTGTATGAATCGTGAGGATGATTCTTTATCTTGTTATTCATTATTGTCAAAAAGTGGGGATTGTGGCTCTGCTAATTTAGATGGAACTGACGGGTGTAATCGAGAGTATGTTGTGTTTTGTTCGTGTGTTGTCTAGTGCAAAATAGATTTAAGCTGGTTGTTTATTATCAGTTTATATTTATGCATTTTTCAAGATGCAATACCATGCTTTTGGTTATAGCTTATGTTTCGAAGATCGCTTGTACTGTAACTCGCAAATTGCTATTGCTTACTGGCGTTCGTTTTGATCGTTAGCAAATGCTGTGTGATGTAATCAAAGTATCTTGCTTTTGACTTATAAAATCTAAGTTGACTAATTCTTTTTAAGAATATTAGTTAGTTTAGCTTTAGATGCTTTTGCCTATAATCACGCTTTTGTGTACGACCGAAATAACTCAAATTTTTGCCTATAGCACCAAATTTTGGGGAATAATCCAAATTTTGCAGCTTATCCGTTGATAACTCTAACCCAGACCTATAAACCCAGATAATATGTGAGGCGAATATCATCATAGATATTCGCCTCACAGGACATCATCTTGCGCATTCGTAAAAGCATCAATGCAATACGAACGCATTATTAAGTGGAATGATGGTCACTTTTGCAGGTAACCAACGCGAGTAAGTATACTCATAGCACTGTATTTCCAGCCAGTGGAGCGTGTTATATGGTGTATGCAAAACATGTTCACATTTGCAATTGCAATCGTCTGTGTGGAGCATAGAAGTGTTTGTGGTTGTGAAAGTGTGCATGGTGTGAGAGTGTGCACTGTTGTGAGAGCGCGCATGATTGTGAAGAATGTATATGCTGATGAAGAGTGTGCGCATCATAAAAGTATTTGTGGTGTTAATTCGTGAATGGTGTTAATGCGTGTATGGTGCTGAGAGTGTGCATAGCGTGAGAGCGTGCATGGTGTGAGAGTACGTACTGTATAAAAGCATGTCGGTTGTGAAGGCTTGCTCGGCGTAAAAGTGTTTACTGTATTAACGCTTGTATGGTGCTGAAGGCTTGCGTGGCATAAAAGTGTTTACTGTATAAAAGCATGTCAGTGTTGGAAAGTGTTTGCAGTGTTATTGAAATCGTGTGAAGCATAAAAGTGTTTGCAGTGGTATTTAATTTAGTTACTTGGCTATTGTTATAGGTGCTTAAGTGTGGTTAGTTAAAATGCAGCTGAAAAAGTATTGAATTATATAGACTCTTATGCTGAATCTTGTGACTTGTGATTAGTGACTTGTGATTAGTGATTAGTAATTAGTAATTAGCTACTAGTGATCAATAATTATTGATTAGTAATTATTGATTAGTAATCAATAATTAGATATTAGCGATTAGCTACCGGTAATTAGCGATTATCGATTAGCAATTAGGATTGTGCACTTGATTTGTTTTGTTTCAAATCTTCAATGGCTTTTTCAAAATCTTTAAGGCCGGTGAAGTTTTGATATACACTTGCAAATCTTAAATAAGCGACTTCATCTAATTCTCGTAAAGGTTGTAAAATGGCTTTTCCAACTTCTTCGGATGTAACTTGCGCTAGTCCGCGCGCCCTTAAATCTGCTTCAACTCTCATTCCTAGAGTTTTAAGCGCTTCAGAATCAATGGGTCTGCCCTGGCATGCTTTGCTTACGCCAGCAACTACTTTTGACCTATCAAATGGTTCTACTGATCCAGACCTTTTCATGACAAGAAGTTGTGTAGTTTCTACAGTCGTGAATCGGTTGCCGCACATTTGGCATTCACGACGACGGCGTATAGAATAGCCATCTTCGCTGATTCTGGTGTCAATAACTTTTGTGTCAGAATTTTTACAAAAAGGACAATGCATAAGATAAGCATACTAGAAATTATGAGAAATTTAATATAGTTATACCAATAAAATAGTTTTAATTTATTAAATTATTAAAATTTTGGTTAAAACTTCATAAATTCTGAATTATTTTATGTTATTTTTCATAATTTTGTGATTGAGAAATTGGATTTTATTGCATAAGAACTTAGAAGATTATGTGATCTATGGCTCATGGATAGTAATTTTGTTATGCTTGCGCTGTGCGAATTATTGTTGCTGATTGTAGTGCTGAATACTCAGGTCGTCTTAATGCTTCGCTCCCAGCTGCGAAACGTGTTCTGCTTATTAAAGCAGATGGTAGCGTATTGATCTTTTCAGAATTAGGTTCTTATAAACCTCTTAATTGGATGGCTGCTCCATGCACTACGCGTGTGGAGCATGTTGCTCAAGGGATGAGATCAAATAATAACAACGTGGAAAATGATAGAAACAATATGAAGGAAATTTCTGGAGCTGGAGTTTCTGGAGCTCTGGTTTCTGAAGGTGAAATTTCTGGAGATGAGGTTACTGGAGCTGGAGTTAATGAAGATCGGGTTTCTGGAGATGTGGTTAATGATTCTTCTTATAAAGTTAAAGGTGATGAAGATGATCTGAGAATATCTGAAAATCTTTATGATGATTGTAATTTTTGTGATGGTGATGTGTTAAAAGTTGCTGCAAAAAAAGGCAAGGATCTATTAACAATTATTTTGCATCACGTTTATGATGATCAGTCGCATGATCTTGGTGAAGATCCAGGTCTTATTAAAGATGGTGTTGAAGATCATTTACAACGTTATTTAGCAGAGCAAATTGAAAGAATAGGTAAAGGTGCTTCGTTAATTAGGCGAGAATATCCTACAGCAATAGGTCCTGTGGATATTATGGCTGTTGATGCTGATGGAGTGCATGTAGCAATAGAGATTAAACGTCATGGTGGAATAGATGGAGTTGAACAACTTACTAGATATTGCGAACTGTTGAATCGTGATCCATTATTAAAACCTGTACGAGGAGTTTTTGCAGCACAAACCATTACTCCGCAAGCAAGAGTATTGGCGCAAGATCGCGGTTTTACATGCCTAATACTTGACTATGATGACATGCGAGATACAAAATCTAACGAGTTGCGTTTATTTTAATTTATGTGCGCTCGCGGAATTACAGGTTGTGTGTGGTGTGCGTATGCGCCTGAGAGTGTGATGCAATGTGTGCAATGTGCGCAATGTGTGCGATTACTTGCTTAGATGATTGTGTTATATAAGTGATTGCGTGATTCTGTGCTGTTATGTGTGCGCTCGCGGGATTGTACACAACCGTCATGATAATGCATTCGTGTTGTCGGCATTATGCGTGCGCTTGTTGGATTGTATTATGTGCATTTGATGTTCATGTAAACGCATATGTGCAAGCGTTGCGTCAACGGTCGCAGCTGTAATTGTGTGAGCGTGCGATGTAGTGCATGCGATTGTCTGTCTCGGTGATTACTCAATTGAGATTTGCGTGATTACGGTGATTGCATGATATACACGATTGCATGATATAAATAGAATAGTGAAGGTAGATTTGTAGAAGTTTATAGATGTGATTAGGTTACAAAGAGGTATGATTATGGGATTTTTTAAAAATAAAAAGTTTTTAGATAAGCAAACAGATAATTCGAAAGATGATTCCTCAAGATTGACTAGCACAAGTCTTAGTGGAGTATCATTTAATGGGTATTTTCATGAATCTTCACATGAAGAAAAGCTTGATAATAACGGAAATCCCATTCGCTCAGATAAAAACATTAAAAAGGGAATCACGCTGAACAAGCTTAAAGTGATGTGTGCTTCAATGATTGTATTAAGTGTTTTTGGAACAACATTGTTGTCGAATTTTTCTGGCGGATTATTTGCTGTTTTATGCGAGGTCGTGTCTTGGACTGCTTTACCTTGGTATGCTTGGGCGCTAGTTCGTGGATATCATAATACGCATAACGTTACGTTTTACGGATTAAGATTATTGGCTTTGGCTTTAATATGCGAAGTGCCTTACGACTTTGTAACATCAGGAAAAATATGGGATATGAGCTCACAAAATCCGGTATTTGCACTTCTTATATCGCTTGTTGTTCTTAGTGGCTTAGATATGGCGCAATCAAAATTAAAAGGCTTTATCAAAATACTTATGTCTTCAATTATTGTAATTGCAGGAGCTTTATGGAATTTGATTGGAATGGTTGGCGTAAGGCAGAGAATCATGTGGGGAGGAATAATTATTTTTGTTTTAGCTATGATTTTTGAGCTTATGAAGAAGCGCGAAATTAGCATGGAACTTACAGCAGGCATGTTTGGTGGACTATCTCTTGTAGCGCCTGGAATTGGAGTAGCAGTATTGCACTACAGGAGCGTATACGGTGATGGTCCTATGCCAACTAATAGATTCAGATGGATTATGTATGCTTGGTATCCGTTAATGCTGCTAATTGCGTCAATAATAATACTTCTGTAGATTCAATTCATAGTTAGAATCAGGCAAGTTTACATTCGATTTTTTGCGATAATCCATTAGATTTATAGCTTTAAGCGCTAGTACAGCTGTAGCTACAGAGCTTTAACTTCAGTTTTGAGTGCTACTTATAACTTTGGCGCTACTTATGGATTTGGTTACTACTTATAGCTATAAGTGTTAGCTGTTTAGATGTGGACTCGAAGTTTTGTTTGCGCTTTGTTTTTTTCAAGAGTGTAATTATTGACGTAATTAGGCTGTATTGCAGTGTAGTTTGGCTTGAGATCAAATTATCTAGTCAGCATGCTTAGAGTGTAACCAAGCAATTTAGAATGTAGTCTGCATATTTATCTGCTTAGTATCAATGTCTTTCATGTGCGAGTTGATGAAGATGCCTTTTGTATGCAAGCTGATAGCGATGTTTGTTGCTTACAAGTTCGTATCAGTTTCGTATATGAGTTGATAGCGATGCTTGCCGCTTACAAGTTAGTATCAATTCTGCTTACAGCTTAAATATTGCGAAA
This sequence comes from uncultured Gardnerella sp., assembly GCF_947280595.1. Taxonomy (NCBI): domain Bacteria; kingdom Bacillati; phylum Actinomycetota; class Actinomycetes; order Bifidobacteriales; family Bifidobacteriaceae; genus Gardnerella; species uncultured Gardnerella sp. Next base: position 9,537 of record NZ_CAMYOS010000014.1, read on the forward strand.
GATTGTGTTCCAAGTATAAGAGAAGAACTGTTGAAAGAAATTTCTCCAATTTGCAATAGAGCTGGGTTTGATTCTTTAGAATTTAGTCCTTCAAGAGAGTCAAGCGGGATAGACTCATTGCTTAAGCTAGGATTCATTACAACAATAGTCTTTTCAGCTCTAAAATCAGATCCTTCTAAACTGTCTACAGAGCAACGTTCATATGCAAAACTACGCCCATTAACAGGAGCGTGTAATACTCTCCATGAAGCATTTGCATGTAAAGAAGCGCGATTGTGTCGCAAGAATATCAGCGCGCGTACCCATGAGAGTAAAGAATCTTCACATTCTTCTTGAGCTGACACTGTAGGTATCTCTCCAGATTTCACTAGGCAACGGCGTTCGGAAGCGTTTGAACTTTCTTCAACAGGCAAATACAATTTCGACTTTGGCGCTGTAGAAAAACCTAAATTCTTAGAATCGTCCCACTGCATTGGTGTGCGAGTTCCAGTCCTAGCGTATCCGCCTTCTTTAGTTGGAATATCGCGATATTTCATGCCTATTTCATCGCCGTAATACACGAATGGAACTCCCGGCATGGTGAGAATCATGCCAAAAGCCACGCGTCTTTCCCTGTCGCTTAAGCGTGGAGCCATGCGAGGAGTGTCATGATTGCAAGTTATAAAACTAAAATAGCCCTCATTGCAAGTAGATTCATATTGTGGGCAATAATCGTCCAAAAATTGACAAATACTACCACCGCCTAGAGCGTTAAAATAACTGTGATCATGTTCAGGGTTATTATCTAACGCATTGTCAACATCCCTCGTGAGTCTAGCGTAGCCATTTGGATAACCGTCCCATCGCCAATTAAGATAGAAATCCATATCAAATCCGGCAGCCAAAGCTTGACGTGGTCTGCCCCATTCTGAAACAAATGCAGCTTGTGGATATTCATCTTTCACAATTCCTAACATCTCTTGCCAAGCGTGAATTGTGTTATCTTTACCTAGACTTCCTTCGCCATTATTGTCGTCATTTTTTACAAGCGAATCTGCCATGTCAACACGGAATCCATCTGCACCCATTCCAAGCCAAAAACGCATTACATCGACCATTGATAAGCGAGTTGCTGCAGCTTCTTCAGACTCTGGAGAAGATTGCCAAGATCTATCACGATTAGAGAAACCGTAATTTAACGCTGGCTGACACTTAAAGAAATTCAAAATATACGTTGCATCTCTATCTGTTTCTCCGCCAATAAATGGCATAGAATAACCAGAAAAAGCGCTATCTGTCCAAATGTAACGCTTAGTAAATTCATTTTCTTCAGCGCTAGAGCTTTTTTTAAACCATTCGTGCTCTTCGCTTGTATGACCGGGAACTAAGTCAAGCAAAATATGCATATCCCTTTTGTGAGCTTCAAGAAAAAGACGTTTCAAATCCTCATTAGTTCCATAACGCTTAGCAACCTTTTTGTAGTTACGCACATCGTATCCAGCATCTTTGAAAGGTGAGTCATAGCAAGGATTAAGCCAAATTGCGTTACATCCGATAGATTTTACATAATCTAATTTTTCAATAATTCCAGCTATATCGCCAATTCCATCGCCATTTGAATCGTAGAAGCTTTGAGGATAAATTTCGTAAAATACGGCATCTTTAAGCCATTCAGGGTGATCGTGTAATGACATTTTAAAACCTCTTTGTACTTAATTCGCTTGTAAATTTGCCAATTTTCTATTTATTTTTTATCTTATTTAGTATTTTTATCTTATTTATTTTTATTATCTCGTATAGATTTTTCATTATCAATTATTATCAATTATTATCAATCAGTTGTTGCTTACGTTGATCAGTTAATCAGCCAATTAGTTAATCAGCCAATTATTCAATCAGATTTAGTTAATAATTTAATCAGATTTAATCATTTAATCAGTAAATTATTCAATAAAGTTAATCAGTCAATTTTATTTGGAGTTTTCGCATCATTTTTTCAGTAAACAAGCCGAATTTATTAAATGCAAACATGCAGATATATGCAAAACTCACAAAACATACCATAAATAATTAAAGAATATACAGCTATAACATTATTAAAAATATTAAATGCAAGCGATATCAACATTTTTTAGATTTTGCATTAACTATTAAAACTATATTTTTCACACAAAACTAAACATAAACCAAACATAAACCAAACATTTTAATAACAAAATCAAGCATGCTGTTATACGTGGTTTGCGAACGTATTCATATTCGTGTATACTTCACAGTGCTTACGGACGGATACTCAAAGCATGTGACGCTGCCAAGCGCAGCAAAACGCGATGTTGCGCCACAGCTTAATCCGTCACTACGCCACCAAGGAACATGCCAACAAGGGCATGACATGAGGAGGTCAAGGATGACGAATATCAAGAAGATGCTGGGCGCTGGTATTGCAGTTGCTTCATTGCTTGGATTTGCAGCATGTGGTTCAAGCTCCAGCACAAAAAGCTCGGAACCAAAGGAAGCCAAGCTCACTGTATGGGCAGCTTCAGAAGATCAGGCAAAGTCTGATTCTTGGTTACCAACTATGGAAGAGGCCTTCAAGAAGGCTCATCCAGAGTACAAGATCACTTTTAAGAACGCTGTGGTTGCTCCACCAGATGCTTCCAAGACTGTAAAGCAGGATGCTAAGGCTGCAGCTGATGTGTATCTCTTCGCTAACGATCAGTTGGGCGATTTGGTACAGGCTAATGCTATTGGTGAGTTGAGCGATGACGCAGTTGCACAGGTTAAGCAGCAGGATGCAGAGCCATTGATTCAGTCTGTAACTGCTCAGAATGGCAAGATGTACGGCGTTCCATTCACTGGTAATACTTGGTTCATGTACTACGATAAGTCCAAGTTCACCGATGAAGATGTTAAGTCTCTCGATGCTATGCTCGCAAAGGGCAAGGTTGCTTTCAACGTTGCTAACGCTTGGTATCTCCCAGGCTTCTATCTCGATGGCAATATGTCCCTCTTCGGTGAGAAGAGCAATGACGGCAAGGCTGGCATTAAGCTCAGCGATAAAGCTGCTGCCATCACTAAGTACCTCGTTAAGCTCGTTGCTAACAAGAACTTCGTCATGGATAATGATGAAGGCGCTGGCTTAGCTGCAATCCAGAACCACACTGCTGACGCATTCTTCTCTGGTTCTTGGCAAGCAAATGACGTTAAGAAAGCTTTGGGCGCAAACTATGCTGCTGCTCAGCTTCCAAAGTTCAAGACTGAAGCTGGCGAATTCCAGATGAAGTCCTTCGCTGGTTCTAAGGCTGTTGCTTACAACCCGAACTCCAAGGCTGCACGCATTGCTGCTAAGTTTGCAGCATTCCTAGGTTCTAAGGAATCTCAGAAGAAGTACTATGAGCTTCAGAACACCATTCCTTCCGATAAGTCTCTTGCAGACATCGTTAAGGGTGATCCAGCTGCTGTTGCTCAGATGAACACCATCGCCAACACCTCCGTGTTGCAGCCAACTATTGCTGAGATGGGTTCCTTCTGGGATCCAACCAAGACCTTCGGTACCGCCCTCGCTAATAAGGAAATTAACGAAGGTAATGCTGCTGCTAAGACTGCAGATTGGGCCAAGGGCTTTGAAGCTGCTTTGAGCAAGTAACTTATAAAACAAAATAGGTCATAGGAATTTATTATCTTATGGCTTCTTACCGGCAGATGCCCCGCTCCCCATTTTTAAAGTTGCACGGGGCGGGGCATCTTGCCTTATAAAGCCCATAACCATATGAAAGGTATGTCATGACTAGCACGGCATCCACCAAAGGCAAGCGCAAAAAGTCGCCAGATCCTGAGCGCTTTGAGCCTTCAGCTTTTTCCTTAAAAGAGGCAGCAAAGAATGCTGACGTTCTTTCCTGGATTTCAATTCTTATTTTCGGATTTGGTACTTTTGCACGCCGTCAGTTCGTTAAGGGCATTGTTTTCTTGGCGTCTGAGGTCGCAATCTTTGCATTCTTATTCACCATCGGCGCTGAGTATCTTCCTAAAATAGTGACGTTAGGTACTGAGACGCAGCATTGCGTTAAAGTTGACGGTTTCCCAGAGTGCACAGCAGGAGACAGTTCTGTAGAAATTTTGCTTTACAGTGTTATGTCAATAGCGGCAGTTGTTTTACTTGTTTATGTAGCAACCTTGTCTTTGCGTAGCGCGTACAAAGCTCAATCAATTGTTGCTAAAGGCAAACGTCCTGTTAACTTTATAGAAGACGTAGCTTCGCTTTTTGATCGTAATGCGCATGTTGGCTTAATGTCATTACCAACAGCTGGCATAGTTGTATTTAGCATTTTGCCATTGATCTTCATGATTTCCATGGCCTTCACTAACTACGATTCTAAGCATGTTCCGCTGTTCCAGTGGGTTGGATTAACTAACTTCTTCAAGATTTTCTCTACGTCTAGCGGTGCAATCAACGCAGCAACATTCATAGAAGTTCTTGTATGGACTCTTGTGTGGGCATTCTTTGCTACATTCCTGAACTTCTTCTTTGGTATGTTTATTGCAATGATTATTAACAGGCGCACAACTGTGTTGAAGAACTTGTGGCGTACTTGCTTCTCGTTAACAATTGCAGTTCCTCAGTTCGTGTCATTGTTGATTATGCATAGCATGCTTCAGCATGATGGTGCAATCAATCGTCTTTTGCATTCATTGGGTTGGATTGGTGACCCACTTCCATTCTTTGAAGACGCTACATGGGCTCGCGTAACTGTTATTCTTATCAACCTTTGGGTTGGTATTCCTTATACGATAATGCAAATTACAGGTATTTTGCAGAACGTACCAGCGGAGCTTTACGAAGCTGCACAACTCGATGGTGCAGGATGGTGGCAGCGTTTCATGAACGTTACAATGCCATATATCTTCTTCGTTATGACCCCGTACTTAATTACCACCTTTACAGGCAATGTCAATAACTTCAACGTCATCTACTTGCTCTCCGGCGGTGCTCCAACAGAAGTCGGATCTTCTGCAGGTAAGACTGATTTGCTTATTACATGGCTGTACAAGTTGACTGTTGATAAAGACAACTACTGCATGGGCGCGGTAATCGGTATTATGACCTTCATCGTGTTGGCTGTAGTCGCATTGATTACATACCGTAACTCTGGCTCTTACAAGAACGAGGAGGGATTCCGGTGAGTGATAAAAATCCTAGATCTGCTGGAGCAACTGGAAAGAAGAAATATAAGTCTGCTGTAGTACACAGCACTCGTACAGTTCCATTATTGCGAGACCAGCGTGTATTGAGAATCATTGGGGATATTCTTACTCACATATTCCTTGTGGTTATGTCAATTATCTGGCTAGCGCCAATTGCATGGGTTGTGCTCGAAAGTTTCAACAAGAATCCAGCTCCTTATCAGAGGACGTTCTTCCCAACGGAATATACGTTTGATAACTACGTTAGATTGTTCACTGAGCGCAATGTGCTTGATTTCCCACGCATGTTCATGAACACACTTATTGTGTCTATATTCGTGTGCATAATTTCGCTGTTCTTCGTATTGGCAGTGGCATTCTGCATGTCACGTTTACGCTTCCGCGGACGTCGTACATTCATGAATATTGCTTTGATTCTTGGCATGTTCCCATCCATTATGGCTGTTGTTGCAATCTACTTCATTCTTAAAGCCTTTGGATTAACAAACGGTTCTGTGGTACTTATCTCGCTGATTATAGTTTATTCAGCAGGTAGCGGTGCAGGCTTCTATGTTATGAAAGGCTATATGGATACAATTCCAAAGTCGTTGGATGAAGCTGCTTATTTGGATGGCTGCACAACTTGGCAGGTATTCTGGAGAATTATTCTTCCAATATGCAAGCCTATGATTGTGTTCCAGGCTATTGTTGGCTTCCTTGGACCATGGCTTGACTTCGTTTTAGCAAAGGCAATCGCTCGTACTCAAGATAACTACACTGTTGCTTTGGGTCTGTATCAAATGTTGCAGAAAGAGTATATAAATCAGTGGTTTGCACGATTCTCAGCTGGTGCTGTTTGCGTGTCAATTCCAATTGCAATTCTGTTCATTGTGATGCAGCGATTCTACGAAGAATCAATGTCTGGTTCTGTAAAGGGCTGATTTTTACACTTAAAAATTGGACAAATACAGATTCAGTAAATAGTAGTGAGGGCCGGACGTTATTAAGCGTTTCGGCCTTCGCTATCTAATTTATATATTCAAAAATGTAGTAATATTTTTAGCAAAACGTGTATTTAGCTGAGTTTAATTTAGCTGAGTATTTCTGTTTAGCTTATTTCTGTTTAGCTTATTTCTGTTTAGCTTAGATGAGTTTATCTTGACAATTATAAGGATTGCTTTATGACGTATTTACCTTCGGCGCAATGGCCAACTTATGAAGGATCTCTTGGCTTTTCTCTAAATGCAAAATCAACTACTTTTACATTATGGGCGCCTACTGCAACTTCAGTGACGTTGCGTCTTTTTGAAACAGGTAATAATAGCGAGCCAATTCAATCTTATGAATTAAAACCTCATCATGATGGAGCTTGGCGAGTTAATATTCGTAAACGTCTTGATGGAACTTATTACGATTATTTAGTTGCGTTCCAAGATGGAACAGTTAATCGAACGAGTGATCCTTGGGGTATTGCTAGTGGTATTAACGGTGAGAGAAGTTTAGTCATTGATGAAGATCGTGTAGCTCCTGCAAATTGGCATAAAGATAAATCTCCAAAGTTTTCTGCTCATTCTACTGTGATTTGGGAAACGCACGTGTCTGATTACAGTAGCGATACTAATGGCGGTTTTAATCCAGATCATAGAGGAAGGTTCTTAGCTTTTACAGATGAACATACTTGCGTAACTTCTGAAGTTGATGGTAAAACTTTAACTTCTCCAACAGGTCTTGATTATCTTAAGAAGCTTGGAATTACGCATGTGCAGCTGATGCCAATTTATGATTTTTGCACTGTAAACGAGATAAATCTCGATAAAGCTCGTAAAAATGGCGAAAATGTTGATTCTCTATACAACTGGGGTTACGATCCGGATGCTTATAACGTTCCAGAAGGAGCTTATTCTACGGACCCTTATGATGGAACGGTTCGTATTCGTGAATGCAAAGCTATGATTTCCTCGCTACATGCGCATGGTTTGCGCGTGGTTATGGATGTGGTTTACAACCATATGTATCATGCGGATAATGCGTTTGAACGTACAGCTCCAGGTTACTTCTGCAGGAGAAATGAAGAAAGTATACTTTCTAATGGATCTGGTTGTGGTAATGATATGGCTAGTGAACGTCCTATGTTCCGCAGGTTCATTATTGAGTCGCTATTGCATTGGGCTCGATGCTATCATATTGACGGATTCAGATTCGACCTTATGGGCTTGATTGATACTGAAACATTGAATCAAGCTCGTCAAGCTCTTGATAAACTTCCTGACGGTAAGAACATACTTATGTATGGAGAACCGTGGTCTGCTGGATTTACTGCTGTGCCTGAAGGAACAAGCATGGGAGATAAGCTAGGAAGGCATAATTTAGATGATCGAATAGGTTGGTTTAGTGATGAAACTCGCGATACTCTCAAGGGTAACGTTATGGATCATCATGAGCATGGATATATTAACGGAAATGAATTTTGGACTTCTGACTCTGCTCGTCAAGCTTTAGATGGGTGGCGCGGCACTCCTTCTGCAGGTAAAAAAGTTGGACAGATTATTCAATATATTTCTGCTCATGATGATTTAACTCTGTGGGATAAATTGTGTATTTCTTTGCGCGAAAAGCCTAGCGATTGCGATTTTTATGCTAAAGATGCTAATTCAGTTGCAGATCTTTTCACTGCTAATATGCTTGCTGCTGGAATGGTTTTGTGCTCTGCAGGTTTGCCGTTTATGTTAAGTGGTGAAGAATTTGGGCGAACTAAAGGCGGCAATGACAATACTTATAAGAGCGGTGTAAATGTTAATAAGCTTGATTGGGTGCGTTCGCAGAAGTTTGAGCCGCTTGTTCGCTGGTATAAAGATTTGATTTCTTTGCGATCAAAACATAAGTCTTTCTATGATTCGAAGCGCGTGCAAATTCCTGCTTCAAATAAAACTGTACTAGCTTCTCTTATTGGTGATGACGTAATAGTATGCGTTAATCCTATGTATAATTCAGATGCTTGCGTTACTTTGCCTGAATTATCTGGGAATGTAGACTCTAAAGCGTCTGGAAAAGCGTCTGGAAAATCGTCTTGTAAAGAAAGTTGTAATGATTGGAGTATTGTTCTTGATTCTTCCTTCTACTTTGCTGACTGGACTGGTAAAGATGCAAAGTGTGCGAATATAGAATCTTGTGAGCGCAAAGATAGTCACAGTGTGAACAATTCTCGCTTGGAGGATTTAGATTCGAAGAACTTGAATACGGGTTCGCATGTGTTGCATATTCCATCTAGAACTTTCGTAGTGCTAAGCAAGTCTGGTAATGCAGACCAAACGCCGAAAAAATAGTAGGTTGATAGAAGTAGATAGAAGTAGATAGAAGTGGATAGAAGTAGAAATAGTGGTAAAAATAGAAAAACAGGAAGTAAAAATAGTGGATAGAAAAATAGTGGATAGAAAAATAGTGGATAGAAAAATAATAGGTAGAAATAAACATAAAAATAGTAAATAAACATAAAAATAATAGATAGAAATAACAATAATAATGTAAATTATTAGCGAAAAACTAGTGGTTTAATCAGTGGTGAAACTGTTTGTGAAACGTTTTGCGAAGCCGCTTGAAAACGGTTAGTGAGATTGTTATCGAATTGGTAACGCTGCGAAATCAATGAAAATTAGAAGGAATAAATAATAGTACTTGTTTGCAAACGATATCAATAATTTATATAATTATTAGCTAGAGTGCGTCTTAATCCAGAGATGTGTTAAGTTTATTGCGCTCGCGCTATCGTTTGCACACATGGTACTAGTGCAATGAGATAAAATGTGCTATTAACAAAGGAGCATAATGAGCAAAGAGGCTGATAAAAAAGAGGCTGACAAAAAAGCCGAGAGCGCAGTTTCCGTTGAAGAAAGTGCAGAGCGTCTTCAACGTCCACTTATTAAATTAGCTAAAGCGTGCGGAGTGGCTACTTTTTATATTGATCAATTAGGTGATTACACTGAAATTACTGATGAAGCGTTGGTTGGAGTCCTTGACGCTTTAGGGTTTAAGTCCGATACTCCTGAAAGCATAGCTGATTCTTATGAGCGTGTTTTAGCAAAAACAGCTAGTGAATTGTTACCTCCAACTGTAGTTGCGTTTAACGGTGTGAAAACTTGCGTGCCAATGCATGCCGTTAAAAATTATGAATTGCAAGGTAATAAAGTAACTGAAAAGAATATTTCTGTTACTTTAACTCTCGAAGATGGTAAAGATTACGAGGGTGATCTTGGTGAGATTAAAGTCGATGAAGATGGTGAATTCTATATTGAACTTACAGATGAACTTCCTATGGGATATCACACTATTCATGCTCGAATCACAAATAATAACGGCAAATTAGTAGCTCATGCTGACTCAACACTTATAGCTGCACCTGAACGTATTCCTCTTCCTCAAAGCGTTAAGGAACATCATCGCTGGGGTTATATGACGCAACTTTATTCTGTTCGCTCTAAAGATTCGTGGGGAGTGGGCGATTATGGTGATTTGCGCAGGCTTCTTAAGGACGCTGGTGAAATTGGTAAGGCTGATTTTATGCTAATCAATCCTATACATGCTTGCGCTCCTATTTCTCCGTTAGAGCCTTCACCTTATTTGCCTGAATCGCGTAGATTCTTGAACGTGACGTATATTAGACCTCAAGATATTCCTGAATATGCAGAGTTATCTGGTGAAGAAAAAGCAGAAGTAGATAGATTGCATAATAAGGTTGCTGCATCTAATGACGATCCAAATCCAATTGATATCAATGCTGCTTGGGACGCTAAGCTTCCAGCGTTGCGTTTGATTTTTAAGAAAAAGCGTAGTGATGCGCGTGAGCGTGAATTTAGTGAATTTAAGTTGCGTTCCGGCGAAGATCTAGATGCTTTTGCAACTTGGTGTGTAGCTTTTGAAGTTTGGGGTGCTCCTTGGGGAGATAATTTGTGGTTTGATACTACAGGTAAAGGAACTCCTCAGATTGAATCTTTGAAGAAAGAACATGCCGATTTATTGGAATTCCATCGTTGGCTTCAGTGGATTGCAGACGAACAGGTTGCTGCTGCTCACGCTGAGGCAAAAGATTCTGGAATGGCGATTGGCCTTATGCAAGATATGGCTGTTGGAGTTCATGGATACGGTGCTGACGTTTGGTGGAGTCCTGAGCGATTTGCTAATGGAGTAAGTGTTGGTGCTCCTCCTGATTTCTATAATCAGCAGGGTCAGGATTGGGGACAGCCACCGTTTGATCCAAATTATTTGGATGAAACTGGATACATTGCGTATAGAGATATGGTACACAATGTGTTCTTGCACGCTGGTGCTGCTCGAATTGATCACGTGCTTGGGCTTTTTCGCTTGTGGTGGATTCCGCAAGGTCAGGGCGCTAAAAATGGTGCGTATGTTTACTATAACGTTGACGCGATGCTTGCAGTTTTGACTATTGAAGCTACTCGAGCTGGCGGACTTGTTATAGGCGAGGATTTGGGTACAGTTCCTGCTTATGTTTCTAAAGTTCTTGCATCTCATGGAGTGTTGGGAACAGTTGTTGAGTGGTTTACGCATGATGATAAAGCTGAGGCTGCTAGTAAGAAAGCTGGAAAGAAGGAAATTATTTACGCAAATCCTTCTACGTATCGCGAATATGCTTTAGCTTCTGTTACTACTCATGATTTACCTCCAACTGCAGGATATCTGGAATTTGAGCATGTGAAATTGCGTGAAGAATTGCATTTGCTTACCGAACCTGTTGAGAACTTTAAGAAAGCTGCTCAAGCTGAGCGTGATGCAATGATGGCTATGCTTCTTAAAGGCGGTTGGATTAGCAAAGAAGCTGCAGATGATGTTGAAAATCATGTGCAAGAAATTGTTGAAGGAATGCATGCTGTGTTAAGAACTTCGCCATCGCTTTTGTTGCAAGTTGCATTGGTTGATGCTGTTGGCGAAAAACGCTCTCAAAATCAGCCTGGCACTAGCACAGAGTATCCGAATTGGCGTATTCCTCTTGCGGATGAGAATGGCAATGTTGTTCACACGGATGAAGTATTTAAGTCTGCTAGAGTTCTTTCAATGGCTGCTGTAATGCAAGGTAAATGATGATTGCAATCTGAGTGATAGCAGATAATTATATGTAATACACAGAGATTTGAACATGCTTTTTATGTTTAGATCTCTGTGTATTTGCTTTTATTCGTTTCGTATTCGCGTATTTAGTTTTGTTTTATAACCTACTTTTTTAATAGAATAGCTTTGTGTGGGGGAAGGAAAGAATAGTGCATAAAAACAAATCACGAATTTTTGCTGATTTTGTAAATAATCCTAGTGTGAAAGCTAATACTAAGCAGGTTATCAAAGGTGATTGCTGGAGGATTACTGTAATAACTGATTCTATGCTACGTCTTGAGTGGAGTGATGACGGTTATTTTGTTGACTCTCCTACTCAAATGGTTGTATGTCGTGATTTTTATAGTGATAGTTCTGTGCAGCCAAAGTTTTCTGTGCGCGAAAACGAAAATGGCTGGCTTGAAGTTGAAACAGACAAGCTGCTTTTAAGCTATAATCGCAAATCTTTTACTAAAGAAGGGTTGAGTGTAGTTGTGCGCGGCGTGCCGTGCTCGCAATTTAATACTTGGCATTATGGCGATGATAATCCTGGAAATCTTTTAGGAACAGCTCGTACTTTAGATGAGGCAGATGGCGCTGTAAAACTCGACGATGGCGTTATTTCACGAGATGGTTGGGCTGTGTTAGATGATTCAAAATCTTGTGTTATTGTGCAATCAGACGAAGTAAATGGTAATACAAATCCTTATGGAGCGTGGGTTAAGCCGCGTTTTAGTGAATCTAGTGGATCTAGTAAATCTGATGCGTCTGGTTGTGTGTCTGATTCGTCTGATGCGTTTGAAGAATCTGATGTTTCTGATGTATCTAAAGAATTATCTTCTAAAAGTAAGCGTTATCACGACTTGTACTTTTTTGGCTATGGTCACAACTACATTGATGCAATCCGCGATTTTTATAAGCTTACAGGCTCTCAGCCACTGTTGCCGAGGTTTGCACTTGGCAATTGGTGGAGTAGATATTGCAGGTATTCGCAATCTGATTATGAAAATCTTATGAGCAAATTCAAGCATGAAGGAATACCTTTTAGCACAGCAGTTATAGATATGGATTGGCATGTTACAGACGTTGATCCAAAGTATGGATCTGGATGGACTGGCTATACGTGGAATAATCAACTTTTCCCAGATCATAAATCTTTCTTGAAAAAACTCGCGAACGAAGGATTAGCGTCTACTTTAAATTTGCATCCTAGAGATGGCATTCGCGCTTTTGAAAAGGATTATCCGCAAGTCGCGCGCGATATGGGTATTGATCCAGCTAGTGGTAAAGCTGTTGAATTTGACTTAACAAATCCGCGATTTGTTGAAGCGTATTTCAATATGCATCATCGCATGGAAGACGAAGGCGTTAAATTCTGGTGGATTGATTGGCAGCAGGGCGGAGTTACGCGTGAACGTGGATTAGATCCACTTTGGATGCTTAATCACATGCATTATGAGGATTTGGCTCGTGATGGTGGCTGGCCGCTTACATTCTCGCGATACGCAGGCCCAGGCTCACATCGATACCCGGTTGGATTCTCTGGAGATACTGTAACAACCTGGAAGTCGCTTGCTTTTCAAGCATATTTCACATCTACTGCGTCAAATATTGGTTATGGCTGGTGGAGTCACGATATTGGTGGTCATATGCTTGGTGTGCGAGATAACGAGTTGGAAGCGCGATGGTATGCTCTTGGAGCTTTTAGTCCTATTAACCGTCTTCACTCAAGTTGTTCTCCTTTTGCTGGCAAAGAGCCTTGGAATTTTCCGCGTGAAACTCGTGACGCAATGGTTAAAATGCTTAGATTAAGAGCATCTTTGCTACCTTATTTATATACGATGAATTATCGTGCATCATTTGAGAATATGCCAATAGTAGAGCCAATGTATTGGCAATCTCCAGAAGTTGGAGCTGCTTACGAGATGCCGCAAGAATATCGTTTTGGAAGTGAGCTTATAGTTTCGCCTATAGTTTCTAAAAATGACGATGCTACTACTAAAGGATGTGCTGGAGTGTGGCTTCCTGAAGGAGATTGGTATGATTTCTTTGACGGTCGGCGCTACGTATCTCGTTCTCTTGGTGGTCGCAGATTTGAAGCTTGGCGAGCGATTGATAGAGTACCTGTATTTGCTAAAGCTGGAGCGATTATACCGATGCAAGTTTTGCCAAGCATCGAAGAATGCGCTCGCGATTGTGATGTTTCGAAGTCTGTTAATAGTATTGAAAATCCGAAATCTTTGCGAGTGCTGGCGTTCCCTGGAGGTAACGGCGAGTTTGTGATGCGCGAAGATAATGGTCGCTTTGAAGACGCGCGCGCTGGGAAAACTGCCGACACGAAGATGAAATTTGTTTTCAGAGATGAAAATTCTTCTACGCAATTTGTGATTGATGCTGTAAAAGGTTGTGACAGTGTTGTGTCATCTCTGCCGTCTGAGCGCAATTGGAGCGTTGTATTTAGGGGCGTGGCGTGCCCTGATTTTTCGCGCGTTCGCGTTTTGCTGGGCGATTCTCGTGGAGAGTTTCAGCTTGAATCTAGCGCTGTGGAAGTTTCATATGAAGGCGAAGAATCTACGTTAAGTCTTACTGTTTCTGTGCGCAATGTGCCTGTTTGCAAGCGTGTGCGAGTGATTGTGGATGGCGGTTTGTTTATTGCACAAGATCCTAAAGTTGGGGATTCTTATCGTTTGCTTTTGCAAGCTCAAGTGCCTTATCGAGGTAAAGAGATGGCTTTTGATGCTATTCGTGAGTCTTGTGGTAGTGCGAGTGCTTTGAGTGCGCTTTCTGCTCTTGAATATGAAAGCGAAGAGCAGATGATTGAACAGCGTAACAGTGTTGATATGGTGAATGCTCATGCTTGCGTGCAACCTTCTGTAGTTAAGTGGGCGCAATGGCGTTGTACTTTGCCTGTGTCTGTAAAGCATGCGCTTGAGGAGATTTTGTTACGTTCTAGTGAGTGAGTTTGTGTGGTTTACTGTGTGTGGTGGTTGTGTGTTGGTTGGTTTGTGTTTTACGAATTTGTATTATTGAAATCAACATTTGTACTATAACAAATGTTTAGATTGACTGGTGAAAAGTTGTGAAAAATATCGCATTTCAAAACATTCACAAATAAATAATATTTTTAAAAATCGTTGAAAAATATGCCCTGGGGGGGGGGGGGCATCAAGGCTTTCTCGTCTAAACATATGTTATTTGCCTTTAAAAAATTTTTTAAAATGTTATAATGACTTAACAGTGTTGCTGTAGCCATATTACTTTGGTTGCACGCTATTGAACTTACGGCGGAACATCGCTGATGCGTTAAGTTTCGTGCGCTAGTTTTGTTTTGGCGCGTTTGAAAGTTGATGCAAAGACGCAGTTGTGCCATGTTTTGAAAAAGGAAATACGTAAAAATTAGTAACAGAGCATGATTAAGAATGCGGTTGCTGTGTGCAATGTGTTGTTGTGAACTTTTTAGTTACGTAAGTTTAAATTTACGTAGCAGAGAGTAGAAAACATTTGTGCGCATATGATTTTGCATTCTAAAAATCATTTCTAAGAATTGCATAACTTCGAACTAATTGATGATACGAAAGAAGGAGAAAATGGGTACAAAGTCTAGTAAACATGCGCGCAAAGTAAAGTTGGATTCAAGCATAAATAACGCGATTGCACATGCTGTTGACGCTCGCAAAGTTGCTTCGTTCACAGCGAGTGCTGCTGGCGTAATTGCAGGCGCTGCTCTTGCATTAGGAACTACTCCGGCTGTAGCTGTTAGTAGTGTTGCGCAAAGTGGTAACGATCAAAACATTCAATCGAATCTTGATAATACTCAAAGTGATTCTGGTGCTGATGCTAATGGTGCCGGCAGCGATGGTGCTGAAGTTAATAGAGATGGTGTTAATGGAAATACTCCAACTTATTCGGATCGTTCAGCTACGCCTGCACCTGCTCCAAAAGTCAACAGTGAGATAACGATTTCACAGGAAACAAAAGATACGCTCCCTAATTTGTATGCATGGGGATCTTCTGACAATGTGTACATTGAAAAGGGGCAAAACCAAGCAGTAACCTTTAAATTTGCAAAACCAACAGATGGCAGCACCATTACTAAGGTAGCTATTTTCCCATCTGATGGTAATACTGTTGATAATACTAAGAGTAGAAGGTACCTTGAGTATTATTCTGCTTCTGATGAGCATCAGCCATATTCGGGTACATATGACTTTCAGCCACACGATGATGGCTCAGCTACGCTTACCATGACTTCTCTTTATAGAAACAACAATATGCCGGCTGTTGGTTATGCTGCAAACCGCTGCATCTATGTGTATGGCATGAAAGACGGGAAGGAAGTTCTGCTGTATAAGACGAATATTGTGCGTGCAGCAACACTTGTTCCACCTAAAACAGCTGGCTCAATTGTGCTGAAGTATAATGAAGCGCTTACTGAAAAACAAATTCAAGATAAGCTCAAGGCTGCTTTAGATGCTCCTACAGAAGCTACCGGTAAGCAATCAATTCGCGAGCAAATTACAGTCGCAAGTAAATCTAAAGGCGTGGGTGTGAGAAATGTTGAAGCCAAAACGTTTACCAACACGCCAGATGACCCTGAAAACAAGGTAATTATTAACGATCAGCGTGCGTATCTTCCAACTGAGCTTACTCGCTTTAATAGAACAACATCTAAACAGGGTGCTGCTGAAACAACTTATATAACTACAGTACAAACCCTTAAAACTCATCTCATAACCGACACTGGTTATACCTCTGATGATTTGCCACTTACAGTTGCGCGCTACGATGATCGCATCGAAAAGCCAGTTGTTGAGGACACTGACCCGTCCAAGGTGTCTGACGAGGTGAAAACCGATATTAAAAAGAAGCTTTCGCGCCTTAATCACGTGCCAGAAGACAGTGTTGTAATTAACAATGACGGCACTGTTGCTATCAACTTCACTGGTGTTGATGAAAAGGACGCTCCTAAGATTCCTTTGCGCAACCTTGTGTTGAAGAAGATTGCAGAGGATAAGATTACTGTTCCTGCAAACGATAAAGCAGTCTTTGTTGCTAACCCACTTGGATATTCAAAAGCCGAGATTGACCGAATCAAGCAAGCTATTTTTGACGCTAACAAAGAAAATAAAGAGCTTGGTCTTACTAGCAAAGATCAAATTACACTTTCCTACATTACGAGTGACCTTACTAGCGCAGGCGATGCTAATAAAGGCCGTTCAAACGGCTTACAAGAAAATAATATTAATGTAACCATTAAGACTGATAAAGCACTTGCAAAGTTTACATCAGACATAACCAAAGATAAACTCACGCGTCTCCCAGATATTCGTACTGATTATAACGTTGAGCTGGTAAAGAAAAAGCTCGATGGTCGCGATAGTGATGAGGGATTCTCTTGGAGTGACGATAAACACACTACACTCATCTATCGTTATGACCCAACCAAAGCTCAAGCGTTTACCGCTCCTGAGATTGTGAAACTTATCAAAGCCACACCTAAGAATCAGAAAACAGGTTTGCGTCCGCTTACGGGTGGTGAAGAGCTCGATCACGAAGGTTCGCACGGCAAGCCGACCAAATCTCATATGCATTATTCAATTGATAAAAATGGTGAACCTACTACCGAGCTGACCCTTGGTATGATGAATGGCGCATATTGGATAGGCAATCCACAAGTTGATAATTCCGATGCGAATATGGGTGATGAAGAGTCGCAGGTGGGTAAGTATACATGGGACGACGAGGCTGGTTCTGTAACTGTTGCTGCTAAGCAGAACAAAGTTTTTAAGACACGTCTTTTTGTTGCACCATATGCTCTGACGTATTATCGCGGTGTATACACAGATCCGTATAAAAAGAATCCAAACAACACGCCTAAGGCAATTAACGTTATCTTTGTGCCACAGACGAATCATAAGGTAAAGGATCTTAAGGCATCTGTTGGTAAGCATGCGGTAACGAAGGATGAGAAGAAGACTCCAACTGATTCTGCGTATTACAACGCATCGGAAGCTAAGAAAGCTGCGTATGACGATGCGTTAAAGGTTGCTCAGCAAACACTTGCAAAAGTTGGAACTACCACAGACGATAAGTTATCTGAACAGCTTAAAGCTGAAGTTGATAATGCAACTATTAAGCTGGATAAGGCACGCGCCGAGCTTGATGGTGCTAATACCAATAAGGACGGACTGAACGCCTCAATTGATGCTAATGGTAAGGCTAAGGAAGGCGAAACTGCCGAAGTAGCTGGCACTGTGACTAGCGATAAGTATAAGAATGTAAGCAATCCTGACTTTAAGACAGACGATGGCAAACCTGATACTGCCAAGAACAACGCAGCCAAAAAAGCTAAAGAAGACTATGACAAGGCGCTCGAAGAAGCCAAGGCGTTAAAGGATGATGCCAACGCCACACAAAAGGCTGTTGACGCTGCTAAAGCTAAGCTCGATGCTGCGCGCGAAAAGCTTAACGAATTTAGTACTAACAAAGATGCGCTTAACGCTGCGATTGCCGTGCATGGTCATGTGTATGAGTATACGAACGATAATTTGCATAAGCTTACTGTTGAGGATAAATTAAAGAAAGCTGACCCAACATATAAAAATTCGAGTAATGAAGAGCGTGAAAAATATGATAATGCGCTAGAGGAAGCAATTCGTTTGTCAGCTGATCCAAACGCTTCTCAAAAAGAAGTGAATGAAGCTATTGCAGCTCTCGAAAAAGCTAAGAAGGATCTTGACGCTAAAGCAACAGATAAGTCGCAGCTTATAACTGCTGAAAAGCTCACCTTTGATAATCCTGAGCCGGACAAGCCAAACGGCAAAAAGAGCACTTTCTACAAGAATGCCTTTGACAAGCAGACTAGTGGCGCAAACGATCAAGAAAAACAAGCTGCTAAAACCGCTGTTGAAAACTATGACAATGCGTTAGCTAAGGCACGCGAGGTTCTTAAGAACGATAAAGCAACTCAGGCTGAAGTTGACGATGCTAAAAAGAAGCTTGAAGCTGCTGAAAAAGTATTGCATGAAAAATATGCAAGTAACGCTGATGAACTTACGAAAGTGCTTGCGGATAACTTTAGCGGTTACCTGATGCCTGCATACTTTAACGCTTTTGATAAGGCGCAAGCAGGTGATACTGACGCCAAGAAAGCGTTCAAAGATTACAACGATGCTTATCAAAAAGCCAAGGAGCTTAAGCAAAAGCTAGAAGAAGCTAAGAATGGTGGAACTGCTCCAGATCAAAGATTGATTAATGAAGCCAAGACAGCTCTTGAAAAAGCTCGTACTGTTATTGACAAGTATGCAACTAACACCAGCAGGCTTTCGGCAGCTGTATTTAATGACCTTGCAATACAAAACAGCCCAGCGTATAAGAATGCATCTGATAAGGATGCAAGTAAAGAGGCAAAGGCTGCTAAAGATAGGTATGACAAAGCTGTAGAGAAGCTACACCAGGCGCTTAATAAACAGATGCCTAAGGATCAAGCAAATGGTAAGGATATTCCTGATACGAATACCCCTGAGAAGGACGGCAACCTTGATGACAAAGACTACCTGAAGAATATTCAGGCACATGCGCAAGGTGAGCCGCTTGATAGGGATATTGATGCAATACTTAAGGAGATGAATGAAGCAGCTGCTGAGTTGAACAAGTTTGCAACCAAGACTGACGATTTGCTTAAGTCGATTAACGAGGATGCAGCCACGCATCAAAACCCTGCGTTTAAGAATGCTTCGCACCCTGACTATAAACAAGCAGATGGCACGACTGCCAACAAAACCAAGAATGATGCAGCTAAAAATGCTGTAGATGAGTATGGCGAAGCTCTCAACAAGGCAAAGGAATTGCTCAAGAAACCTGATGCAACCCAGAAGGAAGTCAATGAAGCACTTAAGACCTTGAATGAGAAGCGTGCGGCTCTTGATGCTTACAACACTGACACAGTCAAGCTCAAGGAAAGCGTAAAGAAGCACGGTAACACGCAAGATTCAGAGTCTACGGCTGCAAAGGAAGGCACTGTTACTTCTGATGCGTATCGCAATGCGTCTGATCCTCATTTCTTAACAGCTGAAGGCAAGCCTGATACCAAGAAGAATGATGAAGCTAAGGAAGCTAAGAAGGCATACGACAAGGCATTGGCTGAGGCTCAGGAATTGCTCAAGAAAGCAGATCCTGATAGCAAGACGCCACTAGATGCTCAGCCAACTCAGAAGCAGATTGATGATGCTTTGACAGAGCTAAACAAGAAGCGTAAAGCACTTGATGTTTATAAGACTGACGCTTCTAAGCTTGATGAGGAAGCAAAGAAATCTACTGCAGACGGTGCTCAAACTGTTGGTGAAAGCGATTTCGAGAACACTCCAGAGTTCAAGAACGCTAAAGCTAAGACAAGCGATGGTCAAACAAATGCTGACGTTGCTGCTTATCAGAAAGCCCTCAAGAAAGCTCGCGATCTTGTAAAGGATGCAGCAGATCAAACCAAGAAGAACAGCGAACGTCCAACTCAGCAACAAATTAACGATGCGCTCAATGCTCTTAAAGCAGCTAAGAAGCAAATTACTGATAACTACAAGACCAATCTTGAGCCGTTGACTTCTGCTAAAGACTTTGCAGGTGGCGACTTCAAGAAGACTCCTGAGTATAAAAATGCTGTTGCTAAGAAGGCTGCTGGCGATCAAGGTGCCACACAAGCCTTAGGTGAAGCTGGAAAAGACACAGGCTTTGACAATGTTCTCAAGAAAGTTACCGACAAGCTTAATGACAAAGCTTGGAAGCAAAAGGCAACCCAAAAAGAAGTAAACGCTCTTCTTAAACAGCTGAAAGACGCTCAAGACAATATTGCTAAGAAGTACAAGACTGATGCAATTAAGCTTGAACGTGAAGTAGGAGATAAGGATCAAGACGGCAATCCAGTTGTTCCTCCATTCGAGGCATCGGTGACCTACAAGAACGCGCTTGAAAAGGCGAATGCTGAATCTGAAGAGGATGCCAAGAAGGATACTTCCGCAACTGCAAAGCTCAAGGAATACGCCGACAAGCTCAAGGCTGCGCAGGAACTCCTCAACAAGGTGAATAACCCTGATCCAAACGCAAAGTCAGAAGATCGTCCAACGCAAGCGCAAGTAGACAAGGCTCTGGCTGAACTTAAGGCTGCCAAGGATGCAATCACCAATGGTTTCAAGACCAATGTTGATGCTTTGCAGAATGAAGCTGACGATAAGGATGATAAGGGCAATGTTCACAATCCTACTTTTGAGAACACAACTGAGTTTGCAAACCTTAAGGCAAAGGGTGATGGCAAAACAAAGCCTGATGACCTTGTAGCGTATGAGAAAGCTTTAGCAAAGGCTAAGGAACTCATCGACAAGAACGATGGTATGGTTGCTGATCCTAATGATTCGACTAAGCAGATTGCTGTGCCAAAGGATCAGCTCCCAACTCAGCAAGAAGTTGACGAAGCTCAAAAGGCTCTTAAGGAAATCAAAGACAAGATTCTTGCTAACTACAAGACCAATCCGCACGACTTGCAAGA
>NZ_CAMYOS010000015.1:0-29169 GCF_947280595.1 uncultured Gardnerella sp.
ACTTGCACTTTAATCTTGTGCAAGCCTGGAGTGCTGTCGAATGTTGCGCCATCAGCGAATGAGAACGTAGCACCCTCTGGATACTCATCAGCATTCGTTATAAGCTTCTTAGCAGACTCGCCACTTTCAGTACTAATATTCTCAAGTGGCGTAAGCACTTGCGGAGCTGCAGCAACAGGAGCCTTTAGCTTGAATTTAGCAATGTAAATTACTTCAGGGCTGTTCTGCTCTTCGGAGCGAATCGGCAAACGATTTACGCCAGTAGAATACTGAAGCTCCGTAGAACCAGGAGCAGACGAACCGATTTTCGAAGTCCATTCATCAAACTCAAATCCAGGCTTCGCTTCCACTGTTGGAAGCGGCATCTGGTAAGCCTTCGTGCCCTTAATTGCATCGTACACAAGAGCAGAGCCGTCAGCTACATTGTTTCCTTGCCAGTCAACAACGCTACCCATAGAGCTTTGGTTATCATCCACTTTAAACACGTAGCGCGTGTAGCGATCCGGACGATGCTGAGCATCATCCTGGCGCTTAAGCACGCGAACATCGTCATATACAAATTTGAATGTATCTTCGCCAATCTGCTTGCCATCTTTGCCAATTCTATACAAAACTTTCTGCTGCGTAGTTCTAGGCATAAAGCCTTCGATCGGCTTGTAGAACGCTACATCGTACTTTCGATTTACAGAGCTGACTTCGCTTTCTGGAAGAAGATCCTTTTCTTTGCCATTCTCAATAGTTACATAGCGAACCCTATACTTGCGCGTATTGTACGTTTGGTACACAAACTCGCCAGTATTATCAGTTTCATCACTCGATGCTTCAAAGCTCGTGAAATGCTTATCCGGGAAGTGCGTTTCATCGCTGTAGACTGCTTCAGCATTGTAGCGCAAATGCTCGCGCAAGCCGGAAACCGTTTGAGTAGAAACGTGGTCTACCATAGCTTTTTTGGCTGTATCATCAGCAGCATTATTATAGTCAGCAAACGTGTAACCAGGCTTTAAGAATATGTGCGTAAAAGTGCCGTTGTAGCGAGTATCCTGAACCCACACTGCTCTAAGCGTTATATCTTCGACTACTTTGTTTCCAAAAGCGTAAGGAGTATTAGCTTCTACTACCTCATTGCCCTTTTTAACAAGCTCCCAGCCGTAGAAGTCGAAGCCTTTGCGCACTGGAATTTTAATATCATTTTCGTGAATAGGATCGTTGTGGTTACACATAAACGTTTTAATTACGTTTGGTCCCTCTTTTCCGTCTTCGCCAATCTCATGCATCTGGTAGTCAAGAGTTACAGTGTGCTGAATATTTGTTGGAAGACCCCACGCAGCGTAAAGCTTAATGCCATTGACTGGCACTGTAATATCTTTGTCTTCGCCATTTATAAACCGAGTGCCAGCCTGATCAAGAGCCCAGCCTTTAAACACGTAGTCTTTTGGCAAGTAATCAGGGCGAATGATTGAATACTTAATGCCATTAAGCGTGAAAGTATACTTGCCATCTAACTTCTTAGACGTATCGTTAGCATCGTCTTTAGTTACAGAAGCATCGTAAGACGTATCGTTTCCGTATAACTTTTCGTCTTCGCCCGTCAAATCTTTTTTGCCGCGCTTAGTCAAGCTATACTCAAACGGCAGGTTATCTTTAGCAGCGACATTGTCTTTTGTTATAGCATTGCCGTCCGCATTATAAAACTGCACATCGTACGACTGGCGGTCGTACCTAAACTCAAGTGGTTTGTTATCATTAAATTCTTGTTCATCACCGTGATAATTTTCTTGTTCATCTACTGGAACGCCCCTATACTTTCGAAATTCTAAATGATACTTTTTAGCAAAAGCTTTCTGCTCATCCTCACTTAAATCATCCCAATCCCCATGAGCATGAGATTCGTTATACCACTCTTCCAGATTCTCTTCAAAGTCTCCTTCATCAAGGGCATCACCAACTTTTGTCTTATCATATCCATCAGCAGGATTAAAACCAGCAATAGATGGAGCTGGATAATCATAGCTATCGTTAGGAGTATCATCTTTGCTATAAGAATCGGTAGAAAGCTCATAATCATCCTCGCTTATGTCACCACCCTTTTTAGCAGAGGCAATACTTTGCTTCCTAATAATCACCTGTATAGGCTGACTTTGATTACTTTTATCAGCAGTAAGCAGACGCTGATTATCTTTTAACTCGTATGTAGTTTGAGGAGTCTTCTCAGGGTCATCGCTAATTCTAGGTGCTACTTTGTCTTTTTGATCTTTTTTAAAAACAGCACGCCAGCTAGGGTCAGCAAATTCTTCTTTAGTAAAACGATATGGTGGAGTGTCACGATACTTTATATCTCCTGCATATCCAATTTGCCATCCAAGAGAGCCTTCTCCATCTTTACTAAAATATAATTCATTTACATCAGGCCAAATATCAGTAAGCTTTTGACCGTAACGAACATTTACGCGGTAGCCTTTATGGTTAATTTTAGCGCCATCATCAGTCTCATCTTTACCTTCATACTTATCTGAGCAACCGCCACCGCCAGCATAGCAATAAATAGTTGTTTTGCCGTTTTCGTCAAGTCTTTTTATAGCAACATTGTCACCCCTATCTACGCCAGCAGGCTTAGCAAAAATAAGCTCGTAAGTATTGCGGTCGTAAACTAAATCAAAAGTATTATCTAAGTCGTTAGCAGAAAGCTTATTGCTTGTATTATTAGTATCTTTTGTGAATCTTTTAGTAAGCTTCTTATTCACATGGAAGTAGCGCGTGAATAAATCCTTACCCTTGTTTTTAGAATCACCAGGATGCTCAGTATCATACCCATCCAAGTTTGTTACATGCGTATCGTTCATCCAGTTGAACTTTGCAATTAAGCCGTCTTCGTGGTCATTCGCTTCTGTACCCTGCAGCTCTTCTCTAGTTAAACCGAGTTCCGGGTCCTCTACATAATCATCTACGCTTTTGCCATTAAGCTTACTAGTATCCTTAGCAACGCCAGCATCATCCATATTATTAAGCGCAACATCACTATCTGTCTTAATATTCTTGCGCTCAACAAGACCAACAAAGTCGTAATTTGCAAGCGACTCTGGATGCTCTTTATCAACCAAATCTGCCTTTTGCACCCACACATTCACGCGGTAGCTGGTAGTATTGTTCGCTTCCCAATTAGCGCGAAATTGCACATTGTGATCCGGCATCTTGTAGTCATCAAGAGAAACAATAGTATTCTCATCATAAAGCGGATCACTCTTTTTGCTAGGATCGACTACAGACCAACCCTTAAACGTGTATCCGCGCTTAGTTGGATCTTTAACTGGTGGTACAAGTTGCTGGTAATACACTTTTTGAGCAGTAACATCCGTGCCACCATCAGTGTCGTAAGTAACATCGTAAGCCTTACGGTAGTAGCGAAGGTTCAAAATCAGCTTGTCGCTTTCACTATCCGAATCCGAAAGCGGTGAGCTAATAAGATTGTGCTCTGGTTCGTAGCCTGGAATATACAAAGCTATAGCGCTCACATCTGAGCCAACAGTGCCAGTAACTTCAGTGACGTGAATAGGATCCCCGTCCTTATATTCGTACTTTTTTGTTACAGGATTCTTCACTCTGTGCTTTGGTATAATAACCTTACCAATACCAAGATTTGCAGCTTCCTTAAACTCGTTCTTATTGTCAATTTGCTGCAACAAGTGACGCACATAGTACTTAGCTGTTTTAGGAGCGTAGTTGATGTTCAACTCGCCGTAGTACTGAATGCCATTGTCTGAACCCGACTGCGAAGACGATGTATTCTGCGAAGTTTGCGCACTATTGTTGCTTTCAACAGCCTGCCTTCTCTTCACAGCGTATTCTTTAATAAGATTTTTGTCTATACGCAAGTAGCGAACAGCATCCGCATCCGTGCCATCGTCAATAACGTACTCGCCTTTATCGTTTTGAATGTAGTACTTGTATGTGCCTGAATGATATACGGACGGGCGGTATCCAGCAGACTTTGGAAGCTTAATATAGTCATACTTGCCATTTTTGCCAAGATTATCGAAGTCGTCTTTATCAATCGTAAGCTCATACGGCTGCACAAGCTGCTTATTCGCAGCGCCACCAATAGTGTAGCGAATTTGCAAATTGTACGTGACTTCCGGCTTTTTGTCAGTTTGCACCTGTTCGTTGGCAGTTTGTTGGTCATCAGCCGTTGGATTCTGCTCATTCGGCTTAATTACCTGGCTATTTGGATCAGTTGCTGCGTTTGCTGCGCCAGTGTTTGTTGTGCCAGTGGACGGTGTGCCAGTGGACGGTGTTCCAGCGTTCGATGTAGAAGCAGGTGCAGGAGCTGAGCCAGAAGCTGAAGTAGGCTCTGAAGACGCTGAGCCAGAAGCTGAAGGCGTAACGCTTTTACCTTCGCCTGTTACGCTTGCATTTGTACCTTGTGCATTGCCTTGCGAACCTTGTGTATTTCCTTGTGTATTGCCTTGTGCAGTTGTATCTGTACTTGGGGTCGCTGCAGTTCCAGAACCAGCGTTAGATTCTGTACCTGTTGAAGTTACAGAAGGTGCAGTTGTATTACCTGCAGTGGCAACAGACGGAGATTCAGGATGCGCACTTTCACCATTTTCAGGCTTCATACTTGAATTCTGCTCAGTTGTAGGCTGCGCACTTGGTTGCTTATTATCCTCTGGATGATTTTCAGACGTATTATTTGCAGCGCGTTGATTCTCAATTGCCCGAGCTTTAAGAGCTTGATTTTCCGCTGAGCGCACAGAGTTCAAAACACGATTATTGTCTAAATCTGTAGAATTATCATCTTGATCAAGATTCTCAGCATGCTCATCATTCTTATACAAGTTAGCAAGTTTAGACTGTTTAGCATACTCAAGTTTTTTAGCTTCGATATCTTTGCGAGCAATCTGCACTAATCTCTTAGTTTGTGCGCTCTGATTGCGAACTCCAGCACCCCAGCGAAGCATATTAAGCTCTTTAGATTGAGCGTTATTCTTACCTGCACTGCTAACAATATGAGCCTCGGGAGTTTCATCATGCTTATTAGCTTGTAATGCTGCAGCTGAAACTGTTGGCAGCATCATTGCCAAAGTAGAAGCAACAGCAACGCCTGCAACACCGCGATGTAAAGCACTAGAAGTACTCTCAGACTTAGCTTTTTCAGCCTTGCGGAGTTGCTTTTTGTATGCTTCACTGTGCAAACCTTTACGACCCACCGTTCTTCTCCTTAGAACAACCACTTTTAAAGTAAATAAACACTATACTCTTAAGTTCACTCTATACTTAAGTTCGCTATGCTTAAGTTCGCCATGTTCAAGCCAGTGCGTAACTATAGCCCATACACACTGCACTAGTATACAGTATACATGCAAAAAATAAACATTTGTTTATATTGCACTCACATGTAATAAAATAAATGGTAGCGAATAATTACTAATAACTTAAACATAACATATCGCAAACATGTCCTTGAGTATTATACCCCCCCCCCAAGCATATTTTTGTAAATTATATATTTATATTAATTTTTCAGTAGCAACGAATTGCAACTACGCATGAAATAATCAGCCATACGCAAAATATTTAACTACATACAAAATAATCAACTAAGCATGAAATGTTTAACACAACATGAAATAATTAACCACACATTACAACCCACATGACAACCCTCATCACAACCCTCATCACAACCCACACGGTAACAGCCACACATAACAACCAACGCGTAATAACCCACATCACAACCATGCATCGCAACCCACATGACAACCCACATGACAACCATGCATAAAATGTTGTATTATGAAAAAGTGTGATTTAATGCATAAAAGTTTTGTATTATAACAACGTATAAAATATTTGCATTATAATGACGATTATTTGAAAATTCAAAAGGGGTCGATCGGTTTCGACGGCGATCTGTTCGCCGCGGGGAAGCGTGCCGAGAATGCGAAAGTCCACTCGTAAACGTCCTTTCGCAAAAGAATAAGTGCTAAATCTAATCGCACTGAGTTCGCTCTCGCTGCCTGAGCTTCGCGCCAGGATTAACCAGTGAGCAGCCGCTCCGTTCACCCACTCACGTCTTCGGAGTGGTGCTGAACGTCATTAGAAGACTTGCTTGAATTGCCGAGCTGCAGGGCAATTCAGGGACTTTTACTGTAGATATGCTCGCCATGAATTGTCTGCGATAACATGGGGGCAGAAAAACTGCCGAACGGCAAGCAGACTACGCACGTAGAAGACCGAGGGTACGGTCACCGGACCGGGGTTCAATTCCCCGCGACTCCACAAACGCAATGAGTAAATAAAGAGTCCCGAACAATCGAGGTGTCCGGGACTCACTACCCACTATACTGCAGGCTCATTATGAAATTAGACGCAATAGTATCAGCTATATTCTCACTTGTTATTATCGCTGGAATATGGTGCCATTTTTCGCCTTGGCTTATAACCGGCTGTGCTGTAATCAGTGCCGTATGCGCGTTAGACGCTGGAAGAAAGCGTAAAAAGTAACATGAATGAGCGTTATTTGAGTTATACGGAAGTTGCTAAGCTTATTGGCGTAAAAACTATTACGCTTGACAACTACGATTTTCCAGATCCAGACGCGTTTATTGGTCGCACTCACGGCTGTAAGGTCGTCCGCCATGCCCCGGACGGCTCGCGTTCCAAGCTTCAATATTCTCACGTTTCCAACCGCGCGCCTTGCCAACCATAGCATCTGGCTCTGGTAAGTTATAATGTGCTAAAGCTCCTTTTGTAACATTTAAATAATTTGCTATATCAGTAAAACTCATGTACGTTATCATCGATCTTCACCTCCAGCTCTATAAGCTAGCGCAAGCGATAATACTGCAAACACAACGCCACTTGCATAATTAACAAATGTTGACGCTATAGCAATACCTAAGAGTGATGCTGCTGAACTTAACACACTCGCAATAATATACAAGTATTTCTTGCTCATAATGTTTTGATGAAGTATCTTGGAAAGTGGGGTTCTAGCCAATAAGTCTGGTTGGAACCCTTTTCTTTATCGCTTCTTCTTAAATGTTGCAATGAGCGTTATTACTATTGCTAAGATTTCAAGAATCAGCTTTATGATTTCCAAGATATCTTTCATCATCCTCCTTTCTTCTATTGATTACAATATTATTATAACATAATAATTATAATAAAGTAAAGAAATTCTGATTCCCAAGACACCTCGACTGTTCGAAATTTTATCTAATAATTAAATTCATTCGATAATAAATGTGCGTGCGAGCGTAACTGTTCAGCTAAACTCGCACGCGCAATCTTACCTTCAACAATATTCTGAATCCACTTATATAAATCATTGTCAAAAGGATTTACACTATCTTCGATATCAAGAATAATCCCATTATTGCGAAGTAAAGCTACACACGTTAATACTGTTGTACGCTTATTGGCATCAGGGAAAATAGATCTTTGGCAAGATGCGTAGCAAAATCAGCAATTTGGTCAAAAATATCCGTATAATTATTTCGATCAGCTGGATATTTATCAAAAATAATCGCAAATGAAGAATACAAAACATTTTCAACACTGACCTGAACTTCTTGCTTAACAGTAGCCAGTCCTTGGCTTGTATCAACAATCTCTCGTTGAATAGAACACACTATTCCTGCGAAGGCAATAATCTGTTCCTCGTCCCAAACAAGAGCATCATACTGGCTCATGCGTCACCAAGGATACGCAAAGTATTCGGATACTGTTTTTTTACAGCATCTACAGCACTAATAAACGTATTTTTCTTAGCAGGATACGAAGTAACATCTGACGATTGCAGAATATTCTGTACAAGAATCGGCTTATTGCGCGATGCATCATACACATTACGCCACGCACCGCCAGCACGATGAGCATAATTTACTAAATCAAACGCATTCATCCAAGCATATTTTTCAACAACAGTATCTACAATGCAATCAGCATACTGGCTGGTTTCATGATTAGGCGCATTGAAAATACGATTTCGCCCAAACTGCTTAAACTCGTTATAAACACTAGGTTCTACAGGACCATATTCACAAGCTTGAATCTCATCCGTAAACAGCGGACACTCAGGATTATTACGCAACGATTCCACCTGCGCAAAATATACTAGTTTATTCAAAGTGAGATTGGTTAATGCTAGAGTTTTTCCATATCGATCAATAAAAATTGATGCTATATCTAAAGCTTTCATATTTAATCTCCTTTCAACAAACTTATTACACATACAAGAGTAAAATATATTTTACAGAATATCTTGTTAATATTACCACAAAAACACAAGATAAGGCGATATTGAGCGCATTGGTACTAAAACGTTATTCTATAAAACTCTTAGAAAAATAAGGTATTAGCGACTATTAAATGCTAATTCCCCGCGACTCCACAAACGCAATAACGCCACTGCTAAAACAGTGGCGTTTTTTGTAGTAAATCCCAATGTTTCCAATGCTTAAATTATTTCCCAAACCAAATGTTTTTAAGAATAACCCAGATTTAGACAATAACTCGTAAAGAACGATACTTCCAAAAACGAAAGCTAGTCATACCCTCAAACCAACTCGTTACGAGATTAAGGGGTAAGAGGAGCCCTAGCTTTCTATATAATTACACTATTTGATTCTTCTATGTAACTACACTATTTGATTATATTATTTGATTACGCGTTTAAGCAAATTCAACTAGCAAATACAAAATTCAACTAGCTTAATTCAACTAAAACTAACAACTAGCTGAAGTCAACTAAGACCAGCAAACTAACCAAATCCTGTCAACACACTAACCAAATCCTGTTAGCACCAGCAAATACAAAATTCAACTAACAACCAGCTTAATTCAACCAGCTTAATTCAACTAACAACCAGCACACTAACCAAATTCAACTCATGGCTCAAGCGTAATCACAGGATGCAAATCGACCATAGTAACTGTACGTTTCATGTAAGCAACAACAGTTGTAATCGCAATAGCAATTACTCCAAAGAGCACTAGCATCCAAATTCCAGAAACTATTTCACTACTATTTTTACCTGCCATAGCCTGACGCAATCCCATAATCGAATACGTCATAGGCAAGTAAGGATGAACAGTTCTAAAGAATGATGGCGTCATCTGCACCGGGAATGTTCCTGCAGAACTAGTGATTTGCAACATAAGTATCACAATAGCAACAATTCTTCCAGGTATCTTAAATACAGACATAATCATTTGCATAATAGCCATAAACGCTATAGCTGCCACAATTCCGATCGCATAGAATGCAAAAACGTTGTCGATTTGCAATTTTAACACTCCATGAACAACACCCATAAGAATAACTGCTTGCACAATCGCCATAAACACAAACGGCGTAAGACTTATGAGAGTACTCTTAAATGGATTCATGCCATTTAGTATCGCTCGCCTATCCATAACTCTTAAAACAAAAGTAGCCATAAGAGCACCGACCCAAAGACCGATTGAAATAAAGTAAGGAGCAAATCCAGTTCCATAGTTTTCAACGTGCGAATACTCGTGTTCTTCCAAAGCAACTGGAGCGCTCATCATCTTACTTTTTTGAACAATACCGTTTATTTTCCAGACTTTTGGGCATTTTTAAGCCCGTCATGCAATTTCTTAGCACCATCAACAAGCTTTGGAGTGTTATCAGATAGCTTCTTAACACCGGAATTAAGCTGATTAGAACCGTTCACTATTTTCGTAGAACCTTGTGCAGCTTCATTCACGCCACTATTTAGCTTCTCACTACCGTTACTTACTTGAGTCAAACCGTCAGCAAGCTTATTTGTGCCAGCAACTAACTTATTTGAACCAACATTAACTTTCTCCATGCCTTGCATAAGAGCGTCAGCACCGTCCTTTATTCTTAAACTTCCTTGAGAAAGCTTATCTGCTCCAGCGCTTAGAGCTGAAAGATTAGTTTGTAAAAGATTAGAATTTTCGTTCAACCCACTAGCTAAACTTTGCAAAGCTTCAAGCACATCACTCTTAGTTACATCAGAACTTTGAGATACAGTTAGCAAAGCTTTAAGCTGTTCCTTAGCTTGAGCGCTACCTGCTTTAACATGTTCTTCTAATTCATTACTAGAATCAACAAGCTTTTGAGCTCCTTCATAAAACTCGTCTGTTGCAGCAGATAACTTTTGTGTTCCATCACTCAATTGTTTAGCTCCGTTTGCTAAATCTTGCGTTTTTTGAGCTAATAATTGCGCTCCTTCTTTACTGCGCGCATTTGCATGAGTAAGAGTATCCGCACCTTTTTGAAGCTCTCCTAATCCACTTTGCAATCTTCTAAGCGAAGTAGAAAGTTTATTTGAACCATCAGCAAGCTTATTGATTCCGGCTTGCAAAGATTTTGAACCTTCATGTAATTTGCCAGCACCGTTTGCAGCAACACCAAGCGAATCAGAAGCAGAGTTTACTTTTGTAAACATATGTTCCCAGTATTCTTCCGTAATCGCCTCGCTAATTTCACTACGCATAGTATGAAAAGCTGTTTTGCCAATCTGGGATGCAAGCATATTGCTTGCTTGATCGTATTTCACATGAAGTTTTGCTTTAGTTGGCGTGTCATATTCAGCTGAAGCAATGCACTTACTAAAAGACGATGGAATAGTTGCGACCATAAAGTAATCGCCATTTTTAAGACCTTTATCCGCCTTTGAACTATCTACAAAATTCCATTGAAATCCTTGACTTCCATCTTTTATATTTTCCAAACGATTTTTGATTTCATGCCCAATATTTCGCATTTTTCCGTTAATTACTGCACCACTATCTTCTACTACAACAGCAACAGGCACAGTATCTAATGTTTTATATGGATTAGTAAACGCCCACAAATAAAGAGAACCATACAAAAGTGGTATTAAAGCTACAGTTCCGATTACTAACTTACGAGCATTTCCTTTTATAGAATTATTAAGCTCACGAAATGCAAGAGAAATAGTATTAGCGCGCATCATTACCACCCTCATTTAACAAATTACGATTATTCACACTATTAGCTTTTGCATTGCTTAGTGAAATAATTTGATCTGCTTGTTTTTCTAACTCGCTTTGCAAAACGCTTACAAGACAAGAACAATAATTTTGACTTACATATGAACGAATATCTTTAATAAGCGAATCGCTTTGCTCGCTTGTAAGCTCTGACTCAATATTGTCAACAAAAAGCAGAAATGGTTTCTTTAATAGCGCTAATGCTATACCTAATCTCATGAGTTCACATGGAGTCAACTCTCCAACTTGTGTATTTAGAGGAGAAAGCACTTTCCAGTATGTTAATACATCGCACGCGTATTGTTTGAGTGCAATACAATCTTCAATATTATTTTTGTATTGCTCTCTAAATATTGGCGATTTACTTGCAAGTTTTAATTCGCTTATTAACGCTTCCTCTATAGTTTGAGTTTTATAAAAGTCGTTAATTCCAGCAAATAAGCCTAAGCCAACATAGTTTCTAGATCGCATTAAATGGTGAGGAAGATCTATATCCGCAATTTTAAGAGAACCGCTTGTAAATTTCATATATCCGGATAATGTAAGCAATAACGCTGATTTTCCAGAACCATGTTCTCCAGATATTGCAACAATTTGATTAGGCTCTACTTTTAATGAAACGTTACAAAATGGTGATTTTCTAAATCGTTTTAATCCTAATTCTTTCGCTTCTAAAAGCGTTTGTATCTTTTCCATAATAAGCTGTAGATTCATGCATCCAATAGCAATCCAAATATTCAAATTACTATTTGCACGTCTAAGCATTCCTCCTTACTTATAACTAAAACATACATGCAAAATAAACAATGTTGAAACTTTCAAAACATATGCATTTTTCGAATTAGAATATACGCATTTTGTTTTGAAAGTATCAAAATCGCTATCTTGCACATATTTAATTTTTGTTTGATTATTTATTTCAATTCTTAATTTTTTACATACAACCTTAATTCTTGATTTTATTCAATTCTTTTCATAACAATTCATTGTTACACTCAAATAAAATCATTGCATAGTTAAAACCAACTTGTTTTAATAATGCAAAATAACAGTTATTACTAATCGTTTAAATCTATCATTAGCACACTTTTAGAGTACTCTTTTGTACGAACAATATTTACTTTTATTATGAATATATTTGATACATCAATATTCACTTTTATTATAGATATATTTACTACACAAATATTTACTTTTATTATGAATATATTTGATACATCAATATTCACTTTTATTATAGATATATTTACTACACAAATATTCATGCACAGAAAAAATAATCTAAAATGTCAAATAATGTAATTAAAAGCAAGGTATAAATTATCTAGTAGAATAGTAGAAGTGTATCAATATAAATCACGATTAGCTAGCATAACTAACGAGGACACTTAAATGAATGAAGAAGAAATTCGTCAATGGCTTATCAAATGCTTTGGTCCTGTGCAAGGCGAGGAAGCATGGCAACAGCTAAATCAGCTACCTTTTGAAGTACGAAACCAGTTGATGAATCAAAAGCCAGACGATCTTCCTAATCCAGAAGAAGTTCGCACTATGATGCAAGCTTTCAGTGATGGAGGATTAAATTCACCTGTAGAAATGACCGATACACTTCAAAAAGGTCCTATTAACGCTAAACTCGCGCAATCACTAGCTTTACAGCAAGCTACAGGAGACAATAGTTCAGTTAATGCAGATGTAGCAGACGGGCTAAGAAGATCAATAAGTAAAGCAAATTTATGGCTAGATATAACGACCAATTTTAATCCTGCTCCAGGTAATCCCGATATTCTTTCGCGCGGAAATTGGGTTGAAGGAACTATTGAATCATGGATTAAATTTGCTACTCCTGTTGCGCGCGCTATAAGCGATGCTTTTACTTCAGTTATTGCAAATCGCTTTTCAGATATTGACGATGCTGAAATTTCTGGAGTTTTTGCCGGAGTTGTACCTATCCCCCTGCCAAAAGGAATGAATAATCCAGTACAACTTATGAAATTGCTAGCAAACACAAGCTTTGCAATGCAACTGGGTTCTGCTGCTGGAGCTTTATCTCACGAAGTACATGGAAGTTTTGATCAAGGTATTGCACTATTAAAGAATCCAGCAGGCGGATTAATACCATATAATTGCATTGATTACGCTAAAGTTTGGGGATTAAATACTACAGAAGTAATGGATTATCTTGCTTTACGAGAATTAGCTCACGCTAGATTATTTGCTTCAGTTCCTTGGCTTATGACACGTTTTGAAGCGCTAATAATTAAGTATTCTAATGGAATAAATATTGATTTAGATGCAATGGAAGATCAATTACGCGATGTAGATCCAATGAATCCTGAAGCAATTAGCGGAGCTGTTAATCTTTCTAAAGTTGGAAATAACGATTCAGATGAACAAAAACAAGCTTTGAAAAGTTTTGAAACTTTATTAGCTTTAACAGAAGGATGGGTTGATTGCGTAACGTGGCGAGCAGGAATGGCTCACATTCCTCACATAGATCAATTACGCGAAATGACAAGACGCGAACGAGCTGCAGGAGGTCCTGCAGAAGTGACTTTTGAATCATTGCTTGGACTTAATCTAAGACCTAAGCGCATGCGCGAGGCAGCTGATTTGTGGGAAAAAATCACCCAAGAAAATGGAATAGAAAAACGCGATTCCTTGTGGGCTCATCCAGATTTATTGCCAGAATTGCATGAAAACGATTCTCTGACTAATTCAACTGATTCAACTAATTCAACTAATTCGCAATCTGAGATTTCTTCTAACGATGAAAACGATTTACAAATATCTAATATCGATCCAAAAAACGAAAATACAAATTGCGAAAATCACAACAACACAGAAAACAACACAGAAAACAACACAGATACAAATGCAAATGATATAAATAATTCTGAAAGTATTACAGATCTAAATGAAGATAAAAAGGAAAAGGATTCTGAAAATCTAAAAGACCTGAAAGACTTGAAAGACTTGGATAACCTGGATTCAATCAATTGGGATGATGAATTAAGTAAGCTATTAGAAAATATGAATTCTGAAAAGAACGATAACAATAATTCAGATTCTAATAATTCAGATTCTAATAATTGCGCCAATAAGAATCTTGATAACAATAACAATGATAATAATAATGACAGCAAAAGCGAAAATAAAGACGACAACAACCTAGAATAGCGACACTGATAACAATGCTAATTGAAAAAGCGAAAATTATGAAATAACTAGCACTATATCAGCACAACGCATAAACACAGCGAGTGCAAAAGAGTATAGAGGATTTTTTACAACGTATGCTTTGCTATTAGTTAGGCAGAGATTTAAGATTTTTCGCCCTGAATGAGATGAACCTCAGCATCTTTGATGGTGATTCATCGAATGAAGAAGAAAAATCGAAAAATCTCAGTGATTAACCGAAGATTAAAAGACTAAACATGCAAAGAGCTCTCGGAGTTTCTCTTAGAGCAATGTAAAAATCTTGCGATGAGAGAAACTCCGAGAGCTCAGCAACAACCAATAGGATGATTCTGTAAAACAAATTATATAAATAAAAACGCAGAAGGCATAGGTAGCAGCTAAAATACTAAAAACATGTATAAAACAGGATTTTTTATACAAAATTAAGACATTCAATGCCTAATAAATAATTCTTAAAACTTGCGTTCAAAGTTCAAGACATTTAAGAATTCAAGACATTTAAGAATTCAAAGTTCAGTGCGCTCAAAAATTTACGATAAGAATCTACTTGGACTACGTGTTGCTCCAACGTCAAGTTCTCTACGTAAAGCATACGAAAGCTGAAGCGTCTTTTCTGCTCTTGTAATAGCTACATACATAAGTCGCCGCTCTTCTTCAAGATTTTCACTATTTTCATCACATGTACCAAAAGGTATAAGCCCATCCGAACATCCAATAATGAATACGTGTTTAAATTCAAGACCTTTAGACGCATGTATAGTAGACACATTCACAGGTATTTGCATACGCGATTCTTCACTATGTGGAACGCTATTCATTATTTCTGAAACACTTAAAGGCAAATCTGGAATTTGCAAATTTTCACTAGCGCTTTCACCAGAATTTACGCCATTATTTTCACCAGAATTTACGCCAGAATCCTCACTAACACTTTCACTATTGCTCTCACTAGAATTCTCGTAATCACGCAATTCAGCATTATCTAATACAGTTCTTTGAACACTCATGTCGTTACGAACTTTAACACTCAAACCAATATTTCGTAACATATTGCATACAACATCTTGCTGAGCA
This sequence comes from uncultured Gardnerella sp., assembly GCF_947280595.1. NCBI lineage: Bacteria > Bacillati > Actinomycetota > Actinomycetes > Bifidobacteriales > Bifidobacteriaceae > Gardnerella > uncultured Gardnerella sp. Next base: position 15,286 of record NZ_CAMYOS010000015.1, read on the forward strand.
TTAGTTCGAGTCAATATTGCACAATCACTTGGCACAACTTTATCATCACGGACCATGCACATAATAGTTTGAGCAACAGCTAACGCTTCATCTTTATCGCTAAGAAAAACTTTCTTAGAAATACGTTTTCCACCTTTACTTAAAGCACGCATCTTAACGTAATCTTTCGAATAATCAGATGCTGAAAGCACACGATTAGCTAATCCAACAATTCTCTCAGTAGATCGATAATCTGTGTCTAAACTAATATCCGCATTAAGAGGTGCAAATTCTTTTGGAAATTGCAATAAATCGTAACTACTTGCACCAGCAAATGAATAAATCGTCTGAGCAGGATCACCAACTACGCAAATATTTCTATTTTCGCCCAACCACAATCGTAAAAGTTCATGCTGCAGCGGAGAAACATCCTGATATTCATCAACTGTAAGCCATTTAATAGAATCACGTATTTTACGAGCAGCTTGAGGAAAAGCATCAATAATATGGCAATCAAGCAATAATAAATCATTAAAATCTATAAAATTATTATTATTTTTTTCTCTTTCATATGATTCATATATATCAATAAATTTTTGAGCCTCCAGCCCAGCAGGCACAGTTCGATGCATTATAGAGCAGACTTTTTCGTAATCTTTAGGCGCTACAAGAGATACTTTTGCCCAATTTATTTCCGACATAATATCCCTAATATAAACAGGAGGAATATCAGATAATCCTTCACATTTAGATGCCGCTATTCGCAATATATTACGTGGATTGTCAATTATATTCGGAAAAGGAGCAGAACACACATCATCCCATACTCTACGTATTTGTTGTAATGCTGCTGAATGAAAAGTTGAAACTCGAGCGCCACTACTTACGCCTAAACTATCTAACCTATCTCTCATTTCTTGAGCTGCTTTTACAGAAAAAGTAACTGCTAACACTCCTTTAGAATCCCATTGATTAGTAGCACAAGCATAAGCAATTCTTCTAGTAATAGTACGAGTTTTACCAGCTCCAGCGCACGCAATAATACGCACTGGTCCATGTATTGACATAGCTGCAGCACGTTGATTATCATCTAAACCTTGCAATAATAAATCAGGCTCTTGCGTAAAACTCATACTTATATTGTGACAGAAATTCTAGCCATATAAAAATTTTTATTACTATTGTGGTCAGAAGTTCATAATATTTGAAGTCAATAATATCTATGGTTAAACGTACTTGTAGTTCATAATATTTGTAGTTCATCATACTAGACAGAAACTAAACATATTGCTCAGAAGATCAATAAAATAATCATACTTATAAGAAGCTAATAATCAAGCTAACAATATTTACGAAAGACTAACAATCAAGCTAACAATCAAGCTAACAATATTGATACAAAATTTATAAAAGTTGTCAAAAACTGTCGCATTTCGTTACTTTGTATTACTGTGGGAGTGTGACACAGTTAAGTAGATTCAAGTTAGCAGCATTGGCCTCATCGGTCATGCCAGAAGTACAGTTCGCTGGAACCCGCAAAAGCGAGCAGGCAAACGCCACTGATGCCGCTGCGGGAATCTCCCATGCAGTTATACAAGATGTTTCAGGACGCCTTTACGACATCTTCGTTAGCACAGAAACACAGGGTCGTCATAGATTGCGAGATCGCGCAAGAGCAGCATGGGCATTACAACAAACTAAAGGATTAGCTGCACTGGGATTTGCATACGATCAGATGTTGAATTTTTACCCTGGAGCATTGCACAAACCTAGCGAAAACAATTCTCAAAATGAAGATTCTCAAACTAATTCTTCTAATTTTAATTACGAAATTATGCAAGGATTAGGTAAAAAACTTAATAATGAAGAACCTACTGTGCTAATTTGCTCACATCTAAATGGATGTGCAAGAGAATTAAATCTACTTACAACTGACGATTGCACTAATGTTGGAACAGCTTTAGGAGCAATACACAGGCTTCGTCCAACTTTCCTTCAAAGAGCAAAATATCCTTCATTTACTACAGGAAATATTAGAGCACAACTTACAGGATGGATTAAACGCTTGAGAGCTGCTGGTCACATTCCTTCAGAAATCACAGATAGTTGGTCTAGAGTATTAGAAACAGAAGGATTATGGTCATTTGACACTTGTCCTGTACATGGCGGATTTTGTGACGGTGACTTTCTATTTTCAGGCTCTACTATTAGCGCAATAACCAATTGGCAGAGCATGCAAATTAACGATCCAGCAAGAGATTTAGCTTGGATTTTCGCAAAGTTAAATGAGCAAAAACGCAATGCTTTACTTTCTGCATACGGGCGCGTTAGAGGATCTCATTTAGATAGTCTTATAATGCTTCGCGCAAACTTATGGCTTCAAATGGAACAAGTCGGAGATTTTATACAAGCTTTGCAACATGCAGATAATGCTGGAATAATGCGATTCAAAGCTCAAGTTGAACGACTTGCACATGAACTTATGCGTATAAATAGCTCTAAAACATCGAAAACATCTAATGCAAGTAGATCTAAGCTCGACTCGACTATTACAGTCGGCGATTTAGTAAACGATGATACTTATTCATCTGAACGCAAAACTCAAGTAGCTTCTAAATCTTCAGCAACTCAATCTATTGGTGACAATACTGAAGAAAGCGATATAACACTTGAAGGACATACTCAAGTTAAAGATCCTACTAACGAGAACGTGGTTCAAATAGACGATAGCACAAATGAGTCTTGCGCATCTAAAACATCTGCTACAAAATCGCAAAATGAACAACATTTAGCTGATCAATCGCAATCCTCTAATCAAGCTAACACTACTTCTAATAACTACGATGATATTGCAACACAAGTTATAACAAATATTAAAAATAGCGAAAGCAGTAGCAATAGCGATATCGAAAGCAATAGCGAAAATTCCAGTGATAGCGATAATGGAAATAACAGCAAAATTTCAAAAAATCAAAATAATAATGAAGAAAATTCCAAAAAACACAATTATAAAGAAAAAGAAAAATTAACTGAAACAAAAAGTGAAGTAACAGACGATGCGCCTGAAACTGTTGCAATCCCATTGCTTGAACGCGAAGAGCGCGCAATGAGAGATGCTAAGGCGGATTTAGATGAATAGAAGGAGATTAATATGCGAGTAGTACTTGGAGTAAAAAACAGTTCTGATTCTATTGACTTTGAAACTGAACAAAGCGCAGAAGAAGTGCGAAATATAATCGCAAATGCTAATGTAGATTCAATGATTGAGCTTACAGATAACAATAATCGCAAGATTCTTATGCAAAAAGAGTTCCTATCTTATGCTCTTATCGGAGATACGCCAAAGCATACTGTTGGATTTGGCGCACTGAACTAGTTTATTAACAAATCACATAATAATCCTGTAGCTTTTATAAAAGGCTATAGGATTATTTACTAAGTAAGTTAAGTATAGATTGTGTACTAGTGAGGTGTGGAAATTACTTAACGAACAATAAAAAGCGAAACGGTGTTTGAATAAGTTACACCTGATCCAAGCTATTTATAAAACTAAAGTAAGCTAAAATCTAGCTTTTACTACTACAAGCAATAACATTTGATAATGCGTAAAAAGTTGAAGCTCCTGTGAGGTAAGTAATTCCCACGCCTTACAACAACAGTCATATTTTGTAAAAAAATCCTATAGCATTATTTACAAACTCACTACCATTTTGCTGTTTTGTGAGTAGTGGGAATTACTTATATCTTTATCTGCTATATTTTATATCCGCGATTTAATATTTCATCTACTACTTTTCGGCTAGTTTTTTCCTCCCCAAGAAGATTCGGCTTGCCTTTTCCGTGCCAATCTGATCCTCCTGTAACAATCAAATTTAGTTCGTTTGCTAATCCTAATAGACGCTGACGTTGAGTCAAAGAATTACCTCGATGATAAACTTCTAAACCGTCAAGACCTGAGAAAGCATAAGCAGTAATTTGATCGTCTGAAAGTAAAAGTGAATTTCTACTATAATCTGCTGGATGCGCGATTATAATCACTCCTCCTGCATGTTTGATTGCGTCAATAACTTCATAAACTGTCGGCGAAGGCGTAGGAATATAATACGGTCCACACGGTGAAACCGGTCCGGAAAATGCTTGTGAGCGTGTTTTGAAAATTCCTGCAGCAACAAGCGCGTCTGCAATATGCGGTCTGCCAATTGTTGTAAGCTCTCCATAACTAGCTTGAGATAACACATCTTCCCAAGTAATCGGATAATCTTTACTCATTCGTTCAACCATTGCACGAGTGCGTTCTATTCTACGTTTCCTCGTAGTTTCAAACATTTTCTTTACATAATCATCTTGAGGATTATATTGATAAGCTAACATATGAACTGAAATACCGTAATCTTCTGCTGTAATTTCAGAACCATATAAAACTGGCATATTAGCAGCGTTAGCAGCTTTACGGAAATCATCCCATCCTGCTGACGTATCATGATCTGTAATGGCAACACCCTCAATATTAAGATTTTTAGCAATATTTATTAAACTTTGCGGAGTCTGCGTTCCATCAGAATATGTTGTGTGACAATGCAAATCCCATCCGCAAGAGTTGCAATCATCCGTAGAATCATTTGCGCAATCGTTTACGCAATCGTTTACGCAATCGTTTACGCAATCATTAGAAGATTTTTCTTCTTGCGAATAATCTTTAGAAAATTTATTGTTACTAACAATTACAGTCATATAACTATCGTAGACTGTAGTATGTAAACTTTTATACACAATGTAGCGTAATTCTAACAATTTTACGAGGAAACATATGCAGCAAACTAATTTAATTGAAGAAAAAGAGAATAATAATACTCAATTTATCGGCTGGCGGCATACTAACATATGGACTTACGGGATTATGTTCATTGTTTCTGCAATAGCGTTATTAACATCACTTATTCTTTCATCAGAAACGTTAGCTTTAGCAAGAGCACCTCACTCAAAACTTGCTTGCGATGTTAGCGGAGCAATATCTTGTTCAAAAGTAGCTCAAACTTGGCAAGCAGAATTCATACATTTTGGAGAATTAAGTTTCCCAAACTCATTCTTTGGTATCGCTGCAGAAGCAATATTTCTTACGATCGCAATAATCGGTTTAGCTAAAATGAAATTCCCAAAATGGCTTGCATCAGCTTCTTGGTTAGGAGGATTATTCGCGCTTTTATACGCTTATTGGCTGTTTTCTCAATCACTATTCGTAATCAACGTATTATGCCCATGGTGTTTAGTATTGATGTTCTCAACTACAGTGCAATTTATTTCCCTTTCTCATGCAACTATATGTGTTCAAGAAGTAGGATTGCGCGCGGCTCCATGGTTAAAATCATATTACCGATTGCATTATGATTTAATGCTTGATGCTGTGTGGATTATGGTATTAGTTACTTTGATTTTTGCAACTCACGGTAGTGAAATTATAGCTTTGTTTACGAAGTAATTACCACTACTCACAAAACAGCAAAACAGTAGTGAGTTTGTAAATAATCCTATAGGATTTTTACTAAGTAAGTTAAGTATAGATTGTGTACTAGTGAGGTGTGGGAAATACTTAACGAACAATAAAAAGCGAAACGGTATTTAAAAAAAGTTACACCTAATCCAAACTCTTCACAAAACTAAAGTAAGCTAAAATCTAACTTTCACTACCACAAGCAACAACATTTAAACATTCGTAAAAAGTTGAAGCTCCTGTGAGGTAAGCAATTCCCACACCTCACAAACACAGGAAAATCCTGTAAAAAAATCCTATAACCTTTTATAAAAGCTACAAAAACATGCAAGAGTTATTATTAGTTATTATTTTGCGAAAAATAAACTTTGAGCTAACTCACTAATCCTCTTGCCAGTATCTGAATTAGATATAGTAACACTACCCTCTTCTGATTTTGGCGCGAGCGCATCTAAAGAGCTTAATATCTCTTGCAAATGATGGATTGTACCAGCATTACCATCAACAATTTTAACGTTAGAAGGCAAAAAATCTCTAAAATAATCGCGATAAAAAATAAAATGAGTGCAACCTAATACGACTGAATCAATCGAATGTAAATCATACGAATCAAAATATTTATGAAGAGCACAATTTACAAAATCACAATCGTTTAATTTACCATCTTCTACAATTCTAACTAAATCAGGGCAAGGCTGAGAAAAAATAGTATGCTCGCACGCAAATCGATTTAACAAATCTGCAAATTTGCGCTCTCTGAGCGTAAGAGGTGTTGCAGCAACTATTACACGTTGAGATTTACCGCAACCTAAGTCGCAAGCCAATTTCAAAGCAGGCTCCATACCAATAATTGGAATATTATAATACTCTCGTAAATCTTTTACAGCAGCAGAAGTCGCTGTATTACAAGCGATTACAACTGCTTTAACACCATTCTTTACAAAATTTTCGACTATAGAAAAACTAAGCTTTTTAACTTCATCAGGTGTTTTAATGCCATAAGGAGCGTTTGCTGAATCCCCAAAATAAAGTATATGTTCATTAGGCATAGCAGATCTGATTTCGCGAGCAACAGATATACCGCCTAATCCTGAATCAAATACTCCAATTGGCGCTGAAGAAGACATTCAATACCTCCTAGAATCAGTTCACAACTCTAATAGCGAGTATCAACATCTTAACTAAAAAGCTAAATCAACATGCATGAATGAATATTGAAAATCCAAAAATTCTTTAGAATAGCGAAAACCGCTTGCTAATACACTAATGCGAAAAAATAATACACTAATGTAATGCGAAAAACTAGAAAAACTAAACGTGCCGATGTATTTAATCATACACCAGCACGTTTTTTGTTTAGTTAGCTAAAGATTTGCACTTAAACTACGCGCGCTTAAGAGTAACTCTAAGCTCTGTTGCACTAGAATCAGCCTCAGTAACTTCGAAGCTTGTAGCAAGAGTTTCTTTAGCAATCAAGTCTCGGAATTGCTCAACTTTAGCAACGTCCGAAGCTGGCACGCTCAAAGTCAAAGCAATTCGATCCGTAACATCTAAACCGTTCTCCTTGCGAGCATCCTGAACAACGCGAATAGCATCGCGAGCATATCCTTCAGCAAGCAAATCGCTAGTCAAAGCAGTGTCAAGCATAACGAAGCCACCAGTTGGCATTGCAGCAGAAGCCATATTTGCAGCTGCTTGAGCATCCGAAGACTCAACGCGATTCACAAGCTCATATTCGCCCTCAACAAGCGCAACTTCGCCATTTGGAGTCTGAACAACAGGAGCGCCAGAGCCGTCAACATGCCAATCGCCACTCTTAGAAGACTTAATAGCAAATTGAACTTGCTTACCCAAGCGAGGACCAGCAGCGCGAGCATTCACTTTAAGCTCATGAACAATCTTCAAACCGTGTTCGCTTGCGTCCTGCAAAGTGCAGAATGTAACATTCTTCACATTAAGCTCACGCTCAAGAACCTGCTCATAAGGCTCTACAGCATCAGTATTTTCTGCAACAACTGTCAAGTTAGCCAACGGCTGACGCACGCGCAACTGTTCCGCTTTACGCAACGAAAGCGTAGAAGACACAACCTCACGAACCTTATCCATAGCAGCAACCAAAGCATCATCTGAAGCAAGAACAGCGCCAAGCTCAGTAACTTCTCCAGCCTTAGGATTTTTCTCTCCATCGCAAAGAGTTTGTGGCTCAACCAAATAAGGCCAATCAGCTAAATGCACAGATTCTCCGCCAGTAAGACCTCGCCACACAGCCTCTGCTTCCATAGGAGCAAGAGGAGCAATTGTGCGCATAAACACTTCCAACGCAGTGTAAAGAGTGTTGAAAGCAGTTTCATCTTCATTCCAGAAACGATCACGGCTGCCACGAATATACCAATTTGTAAGTACGTCAATAAAGTCACTTACTGCCGCACAAGCATCGCTAATAGCAAACTCGTTCAAACACTTTTCTACGCGCTCAACAAGCAAACGCGTGCGAGCAAGCAAGTAGCGGTCCATGTTACAAAGTCCCGAAACCTCACTTGCACGAAGACGACGAGCATTATAACCTTCCCCACCGTTTGCAGCATTCGCATACAAAGTGAAGAAGTAATACGAGCTCCAAATTGGAAGCATAACTTGACGAACTGTATCCCTAATGCCATCTGCAGTCACAATCAAATTGCCGCCGCGCAAAATCGGCGAAGACATTAAGAACCAGCGCATTGCATCTGAACCATACTCGTTAAAAACGCCATTAACATCTGGATAATTTCGCAAATGCTTACTCATCTTCTGACCGTCAGAACCAAGCACAATACCATGGCAAATCACGTTCTTATAAGCAGGGCGGTCAAAAAGCGCCGTAGCCATAATGTGAAGAGTGTAGAACCATCCACGAGTTTGACCGATATATTCAACGATGTAATCGCATGGGAAGTGTTCCTCAAAGAATTCCTTATTTTCAAAAGGATAATGGAATTGAGCAAAAGGCATAGAACCAGACTCAAACCAGCAATCAAGAACATCTGTAATCCTATGCATTTGTGATTTTCCAGTAGGATCATCTGGATTAGGACGAGTCAGGCGATCAATATACGGGCGATGCATATTCACATTACCATCATCATCGCGAGGATAATCTCCAAAATCAGCCTTAAGCTCTTCCAAGGAACCATAAACGTCTACACGAGGATACTTCGGATCGTCACTCACCCACACTGGAATTGGCGAGCCCCAGAATCTATTACGGCTAATTGACCAATCGCGAGCGTTAGAAAGCCACTTACCAAACTGACCATCTTTCACGTTTCCAGGAATCCAATTGATCTTTTGATTAAGTTCAAGCAATCTTTCTTTAATCTTCGTTACAGATACAAACCAGCTAGAAACAGGTTTGTAAATAAGCGGAGTTGCACAACGCCAGCAGTGAGGATAACTGTGCACGTAGCTTTTTTCTTGGAATAATAGCGCACGTTGATCTTCCGGCATTTTAGCAAGAGGTCCATCTCCTGCACGCAAAGCACGCAAAATTGGAAGATTCGCGTCAAAAACGTACAAGCCTTCGTAATCTGGGCAATCGCTTGTAAACTTGCAGCCTGCATCTAGCACATCAACGCTTCGAATTTCATGTGCGTTAAGCGTGTTCATATCGTCTTCGCCGTAAGGAGCTTGGTGAACTAAACCAGTACCTTCAGAAGTGTCAACATAGTCTGCTGTGTAAATTGTGAAAGCATTAGGACCAGGAGTACCGCCTTCTTTAAGCGCAGATTCGCTTGCAAAGTAAGGGAATACTGGATAGTAGCGCCAGCCTGACATCTCAGCTCCCTTAAGTTCGCGCACAACCTCGTAGTTTTCGCCAAGTTCCTTAGTGTAAGATCCCAGCAAAGGCTTACCGATGTAGAACTTCTTACCAGCAAACTTGCCTTCAGTTGGGCGAACTTCCACGTAATCGATGTCTGCGCCGACTACGATTGCGAAGTTGGTTGGCACAGTCCAAGGAGTAGTAGTCCAGAATACTGCGTAGGCGTCTTCTTCATCTCGAAGTTTTACAGCTACAGAAACAGTTGTATCTTGACGATTCTGATACACATCCGCATCCATACGAAGCTCGTGTGCAGAAAGTGGAGTTTGATCCTTCGGACAGTACGGGAGCACGCGGTAGCCTTTGTAAGCCAAGCCCTTATCGTAAAGCTGCTTGAAAGCCCACATAACGGATTCCATATATGGAATGTTGAGAGTTTTGTAACCACGCTCAAAATCAACCCAACGCGCTTGACGATGCACGTAGTTTTGCCATTCATTCGTATACTTCAAAACACTGGAACGACAAGCATTGTTGAACTTTGCGATTCCCATTTTCTCGATTTGCTCAACAGATTCGATTCCAAGCTCTTTTTGCGCTTCCAATTCTGCAGGAAGACCATGAGTATCCCAACCGAAAACGCGGTTTACTTTACGACCACGCATAGTTTGGTATCGAGGAATAACGTCTTTTGCATAACCTGTTAGCAAGTGACCATAGTGTGGAAGACCATTTGCAAAAGGAGGTCCATCAAAGAAAACAAACTCATTTTGGCTACCTTTGCCAGATGGACGATACTCTATTGATTTTCTAAACGTATTATTTGCATCCCAGTATTGAAGCACAGATTCTTCAAGTTGTGGAAATGAAGGATTTGGCGAAACACAGCTAGTATTATCGGAATCTCCATTAGATTCTACTGCCATAACGTTTACTTTTGGATACACATGATTCTCAGACGTATCATTTGCCATATTAGCAGATTCGCTCACTGCACTCTCCTCGCTAAACAGGGTTAAACATTTCCCTGCGAGGACGACAGTTGCCTACCGCGGTACCACCTCGCTTGCTATAAGAATCTTAAAACTATTCTTATAACCGCTTGTATTTGGCTATGCGGGCCAATCCCGTCGGTTCTAATAAGCGAAAATATTAAGAATGCTCGCCGTTCTTCCGAAAACTCCCCGCTGATAACGGATCATCGCTTAATTTAGGAACAATCTAACACTATCCCCTAACATTGTGTAAAAAGTGCCCCGAATCAGAATCGAACTGACGACACCCACTTTAGGAGAGTGGTGCTCTATCCACTGAGCTACCGAGGCAGTGTAAGTTTGCTACAACATGATTAACTAGCAAACAACAAAGGGATATTATACACGAATGCTTTGATTGAACAATATGAAAAAACCCAAGCTCTAGGCTTGGGTTTTATTTGTGCCCCCTCGGGGATTCGAACCCCGGACACGCTGATTAAGAGTCAGCTGCTCTAACCAACTGAGCTAAAGGGGCGTTGGTTAGATTCATTTGATTTTTGAACCGAGAAATAACTATACTCAAATTTAATAAGAGCGCAAATCGGCGTGTCGCATTACCCTCGTTTGAAGCAAAGCTCGCGCTTCAAACGAGCTTAATGCGAGAGGACTTGCTCAAGGTTGAAAGCACAGTGTGCTTTCAACGCAAGTACTCTTGATTGCATACATGCAATCAACCACAATAAACACGCAAACACAATGCGAGAGGACTTGCTCAAGGTTGAAAGCACACTGTGCTTTCAACTTGTCCTTCTTAACAACCAAGCTTATAATTATGAATTCGTCAATTACAACGCTAAAACAAAATCAAATTCCTGAGCGAGCAGCTTTAACTACTCCAGAAAATCCTTGGCCGGTCCATATAATCAGCCAAAAATTCCATGATGCAGTTACAAAATGGCCAGAAGCTTGGATTGAAGGACAAGTTACAGAAATAAATCTTCGACGTTCTAGTTCAGGTTACATAACTCTTAGAGATAACAATCAAGATGTTTCTATATCTATAATGGGATTTTCTCAATTCGTTCAAAAAGCTCAAGGCTTACGTCAAGGAGATCGTGTCGTAGTACATGGAAAAGCTGAGGTTTGGGTTAAAGCAACACGACTAAGTTTCGTAGCAGATGACATACGTCGTGTTGGAGATGGAGATTTAAAAGCTCAAATTGACGAATTACGTAAAAAACTCAAGGGAGAAGGCTTATTTGATGCAGAAAATAAAGTACAATTGCCTGAATTCCCTAAATGCATTGGTTTGATTTGCGCACCGCAAGCCAGAGCTGAAGGCGATGTTATTACAAACGTGAATTTAAGGTGGCCAGTAACGCGTTTTAAAGTTGTGCACGCTCACGTACAGGGAGTACAATGTCCATCTGATATTATTGCTGCAATTAAACAACTTGACGCAGACCCTGATATTGACGTTATTATTGTTGCTCGCGGCGGAGGAAGTTTTGAGGATCTGATTGGATTCTCAGACGAAGGAGTTGTCCGCGCAACTGCTTCATGTATCACGCCTATAGTTTCAGCAATTGGTCACGAAGATGATTGGACTTTAATTGATTTAGCTGCAGATTTGCGCGCCTCTACACCAACAGATGCAGCTAAGCGAGTAGTCCCAGATGTTCTAGAACAATGGCAGCTGATTGATAACGCATTACAACATATGCGTATGCGTGTTGAAGCTCGAGTTGAAGGCGAAATTCGACTTGTAGAAGGTTATGCTAATCGTCCAAGCCTTACCAATCCAAGCACTATGCTTGAACCTCATGAGAGATTTGTAGAACAATCTGTAGAACGTATGAGGAATGGTTTAGTTCGCATTTTAGATGATGCGAGTTTAACGGTTGAAAAGGCTCACGCTAGTCTTACTGCTTTAAGCCCCCAATCTACATTGAATCGCGGATATGCTGTTGTTCAATTGAAAAATGGTCATGTTTTAGATAACGCAAGTTCAGCTAAAATTGGCGATGAAATTACTGTTACTTTGAAAAGCGGAATTGTGTTTAGCACTGTAAAAGGAGTAGAGGAAGCAATTTAATGAAACAAATACATGCAATTACATCATAAAAGCCTTAAAGCAAGTAATAAAAAACAAATAAGCAATTAAAACATCTAAGCTCATTAACAAATTGCTAAATTTATTATTTAGTAAAATATATTTATAAAATAAGCAATAAGAATAATAATGAGCAATAAAAAAACAATAAGGAATAATTATGGGAAAAGAATCAGATACAAATAAGTCTGTACAATCAAGCGAAAAAATTGGTACAAACGTAAAGCAAGCAAGTACTCTAACAGATGAAGAACGCGAGAATATTGCATCAATGCCTTATGAAGAAGCTCGCGAAAAACTAATTCAAGCTGTTCAAGCTTTAGAAGCCGGAGGTTTAACACTAGATCAATCCATGCGCCAATGGGAATTAGGTGAAGCTTTAGCAAAGCGCGCACAAGGTTTGCTTGCAACAGTTCGCGCTAAACTCGATGCAGCTCAAGCAGAGCAAGCTGCAACTGCTGAAACTGCAGGAACACAGTCTAATCTCGATGCATAAGTTTGCGCAAATAGCAAGTTTGTTTTTATTTCAAAAAACATTATTAAGTATCGTAATAATAATTTGGTTTATTGCACAATAACTTAATAATCACTAATTAAGCAAATGCTCCCCACCTTTCATAAAGATGAGGAGCATTTTGATTCTATCGAACTAATACTTAATTAAATATTAGTTTATAAATTATCAGCTTTTCTGGAAACAAACACTTTAGACATGCGTACACTGAGAACAGACACGAAGCCAGTCAAAAGTACCATAATCATAGTCATTACAGACACAATGTTTACACCAGTATGAGCAACTCTAGACTTAGATCCCTTAGTGAATGAGCGAGATCCAGAGCGAGAAGCAGAGCTAGAAGCAGATTCATTTGAATCATTACCTGAATTACTTTCAGAATCACTAGAACCGCTAGACTTTGTTTCAGAAGCAACAACCGCTTTAGCAGAAGCTACTTGCGTATTACCCTTCATCAACAAAACCGTATGCTCACCTTCGTATCCTTCAGGAATGAATGCATCGAAGTAGTAACCGCCCTCCTCAGAGTGCATAGTTACATAGTCATTATTGCCTTCACCCTTAAGAGCCACAGGATCAGAGTAAATGAATGCATATGCGTGTTCACCATCTGTAAAATCATTACCTTTTACGTGGAAACGATTCATACGACCAGTATTCAGATGATTTACTCCATTAGACTCATTAACAGTCAAAACCTTCAAATCAGACTGTATTCCATCGAATGAAGGAGCAGAAGGAGCTGAAGATTCAGAAGATCCAGAACCAGTTTCTTCACTACTACTTGCGCTTGAACCATCGCCAGAAGGAGTTTCAGGCTCAGTTTGAGTAGAACCACCGCCAGTAACAGGAGTTGGAGGATTATCACTATGAACAGGCTCCGGCTTAGGAGGCGTTGGAGTTGAAGGATCACTCTTACCCGGTTCAGTTGGAGTTGAAGGATCAGTCTTACCCGGATCAGTTGGAGTTGAAGGATCAGTCTTACCCGGATCAGTTGGAGTTGAAGGATCA
>NZ_CAMYOS010000016.1:0-28103 GCF_947280595.1 uncultured Gardnerella sp.
TTAGCTGATCCTAATGCAACTCAGGCTCAAGTTGATGCAGCTTTGAAAGCATTGCAAGATGCTAAGAATCGCATCATTTCTTACTATGGAGTTGGCGGAATTTACGATAGTTCAGCTGTAGATAAATCTGAATTGCAAAAAGAAGTCAACAATTCTGGTGATGCTTCTGCTAAAGCAACCGCTCATGCTGATTCAGCTGCATCTAAGGCGTACAAGAAGGCTCTTGCTAATGCTCAGCGCGTGTTAGCTGATCCTAATGCAACTCAGGCTCAAGTTGATGCAGCTTTGAAAGCATTGCGTGACGCTAAAGCAGCATTGCAAGATTATGCTAATTCTTCTTCCCAAAATAATGCTAATGGAAAGTTGCCAAATACTGGCTTAAATGCAACGTTCTTTGCAAGCTTTAGCGCATTGTTTGCTGCTATGGGAATAGGAATTGTGTCTACTAGACGCAAGCATAGCAAGCGTTAAATCATAAAAACGCTTAGTTAAACGAAATCCCTAGCTTCCGAAAGGTTGCTAGGGATTTTTAATTCAGCTTTTAATTCAGTTTGAGAAAAGTAAATAAAATCTGCAGAGAAATCTAAATCAGCCAGAGCACTACGTAGAAATCAGCCAGAGCCACACATTAAAACCAGCCAGATCCCCACTAAAGACAGCTAGAACAACACGTAAAAGCCAGCTAGAGTCACATGTCTAAACCATCTAGAGTCACACGTCTAAACCATCTAGAGTCCTACATAAAAGCCAGCTAGAACAACACGTTAAAACCAGATAGAGCCCTCTACCGTAAAACAACCAGCCTTTGAGTTGGTCTAGTCATAGCAACATACACATCTGCAGCAGCGCTCAAGCGTGAGCAAGCTTCATTCTCAATCAACTCAGGCTTAATTAACACAACTGCGTCATACTCTAAGCCTTTTACATCTTCAGCACTACACACGCTAACTTGAGCATCGCCATAGTTTTCAGAAATCTGCCTTTTAAGCTGTTCCCATTGCTCGCTTGAAATATTTTGTTTAAGAGCATTGTAAACAACCTCTTGCGTGCTTTTAAGCATTGATTTAGGTGCAATAACAGTTACGCGACCAGTGCCATCTTCAGATACGAATTCATGGAACAAGTCAACGCAATATTTAGCAAGAGAAGTATTCAAATCTGAATCATTATCATAATTTTGCATCACTAAAGATCCAGAAACAGAACGAACTGCGCTAACGGTTGAAATATATAATCCGGATTTAATCGCTAAATCTCCTGCAGCTTCAGAAATTTCGCGTGGATTGCGATAATTTATAGTCAACTCGTACAAATCCCAATTATCTTTTCCAAAAACAGGATTCATACTCGCATTCCAGCGATGAGTTCCGCCAAGAGCAGATGTTTGAGCAACATCTCCAACAATCGTAAATGAGCGCGAAGGGCATCTGCGTACAAGCATCCGCCATTCCATTGGAGTTAATTCTTGAGCTTCGTCTACAACAATATGCCCATAAGTCCACTCGCGATCTGTTGCCGCGCGCGCTGCAGCCATGCTTGAATCGCATCCATTCAGATTGTCAAGAAGCATATCCGTAGTTACAAGACCATTTCCAATCCCAGCTTGAGCTAAAGTATCTGATGCAATTTGACGTTCAGATTCTCTTTGAGCTTGCTGAGCTAGGTTGCGATTATCTGTTTTAGGATCTGGTCCAAGCAATTCCATAGCTTCGTCTAGAAGAGGAATATCCGATTTTGTAATAGGACTACCTTTAGGTCTAATCAAAGATTTAACTTGCTCGTCAGAAAGCCATGGAGCGAATGCGCGTAATTGTTCGCCTTTAGAGAATAATTGATCAATAAGCCAAGTTCCGTTCATTGGCAACCAAGCTAAATTAAGAGTTATGCGGATTTTGTCGTCTAAACGCAATTGAGAAATAACGTCATCAAGCTCAGAATTTTCAGGATTGTAATCTAGCTGCTCTATATAACGATTTTTCAAAGCGCTAAGCACTGATTTTACAAACGTATTGCGAGCGATATTATGCGGCTGATGAGCGCTTTTAGCATCCGATTGTGCTTGTAAAATATCTTCTTTCTTTAGCGGTATTGCAAAACCGTTTATGCGAACAGTAGGAAGATCTTTTGGAACGCGAATTCTAGCTTCGATAGCATTCGAAATAGCTAGGTGCATTCGGAACATGCCTTTAAGTTTAGCGACTTGTGGACTATCTTCAGCTGTTGCTTCAATTCCAGGAATCAAGTTTGCTATTGTTCTGCTTACAACGCCAGTTTCACCTAAAGAAGGTAAGACTTGATCGATATAACGCAAGAATGCGCTGCTAGGTCCTACAACTAGTACTCCTGAGTTTTCAAGTTTTCTTCTATGCGTGTAAAGCAAGTATGCTGCTCTATGTAAAGCTACGGCTGTTTTGCCGGTTCCTGGTCCGCCTTGAACAACAATAGGACGATTTAGTGGTGCTCGAATAATGCGATCTTGCTCTGCTTGAATTGTTGCAACAATATCCGTCATCTTGCCAGTTCTTCTAGAGCCAAGTGAAGCGAGTAGCGCGCCTTCGCCTGTTAGTGTTCCTTGAGCAGACGCGTTGCTTACTTCATCTGAATCAACGTCAAGAACTTCATCTTCAATGCCAATAACATCGCGAAAGCGAAGTGTAATATGACGGCGCATTACTATGTCTGCGTGGTGTGAAGGAGTTGCTTCATAAAATGGTCTTGCTGCTTCTGCGCGCCAGTCTGTTAAAAGCGAATCTAAATTTTTATCTAGTAAACCAATGCGACCGATATAATGACGAGCTCCTGAATTGTTGTCAATGCGTCCAAAAACAAGGCGATCTTCTACTGCTCTCAATTGCATTAGGCGATCTTCATACATTGTTGCAAAAGAATCACGTTCTGTGCGCTGAGTAGGTGAACCGTGAGATCCTGCTGCGCGTATTGCGTCAAGTCGAGTGCGTGCATCTTTGCGTAAATCGTCAAGACGTGCGTAAGCGCGATTCACATTGTCTTGTTCTTCGCTAATTTGTGAGGAGTACGTAGACATTTTGGTCCGTTCTAGTTGGTATCAATCTGCTATCGTTTGCTTTTCAAGTTTTACAGTGCTGCTGTGAGCCTTGCGTACATAAGTTATTGCGTTCGCAAGAGTATCTTAGTGCTTAAAACTAGGCGTTTAAGTATATCTCGAGGCGTATACGTAAATTTCGACTATGACGCTAGAATTTTAATCTCTCACGCGATTTTTGAGTTGATTTTTCGCAAGTTTTGCGTTTTAGGTTGTGATTTTATTTGTGAGTCTTTTTGCACGTTATTTATTTGTGTTTATTCGTGTTTATTTATGAGTTTTTTATACGTTATTTTTTATACGTTATTTTTTGTTTATTTTTATATGTTATTTATTTGTGATTATTTTTGCTTGTTTTTGCGCATTATGTTTTTACACACGTTGTTTTTGCTTATTTTTTGATTTTTGCTTTTTGCTTTTTTGATTATTTTTTGCACATTACTTTGCACATTTAGATTATTTTTAAGGTGTAATAACAGGCGAAGAACGCTGATTTTTCAACAATTTACAAAGAGTGCGAACGGCGGGACTTGAACCCGCATGAGCATACGCTCACTGCCACCTGAAGACAGCGCGTCTACCATTCCGCCACGTTCGCATACAGAGCATAAAGCTACCATATTTATGTTTATTTAGCAAATAAAATACTCAAATAAACATAAGCGTGTTGGCATTATTATCCTCTTACGGTTTTTTATTATCCTTTAGATCCGTTCTCATAATAGTGAGCTAATGATTCATCTCTAAATTCTTCGAAATATCCATTATCAATTGAAGAACGAATATCGTCTAGAAGTTTTACAAAGAATCGCTCATTGTGGATTGTTGCAAGAGTGTATCCATTCATTTCTTTAGCACGAAGCAAATGATTTACATACATTCTTGAGTAATGTGTGCAAGTGTAGCAATCGCATCCTTCTTCAAGAGGACCTTGATCGTGTTTAAAATCTGCTCGCTTTACATTGTATCTTCCGTGACGAGTGAAAATAGCACCGTTACGTCCACATCGAGCAGGAGCTACGCAATCGAAAGTATCTCCACCGTTTTCAACGCAAGCAAAAATATCGTCAACTGCTGCTATTCCAAGTACGTGACGTGGTCTATTCTCTGGCATAGCGTCACAAATCCAAGCACAAGTATCTCCAATAATGCGCTTTTCAATTGCTCCACCGATACCGACTCCGTCAAAGTCAAGAGAAGCAATCTGCGAAGCTGCGCGTCTACGCAAATCTTCGTAATTTGCTCCTTGAACAACGCCATACAACGCTTGATAAGGTTTTCCTAAACGCTCTTGTGTTAAACGCTTGTGCTCATCAACACAGCGCTTTGCCCAACGGAAAGTGCGTTCAACAGATTCTTCTTGGTAATGGCGAGTGTTCATTAGAGTTGTAAGCTCATCGAAAGCAAACATAATATCAGCGCCTAGTTTATGTTGAATGCCCATAGAAATTTCAGCACTGAATCTATGTTTAGCTCCGTTAAGAGGAGATTTAAATGTTACTCCATCTTCGTCTACGAAAGCCATTCGCTCTTTGCCTTCTGCAATAACGTCATCTGACTTCATGCCTGTAACGTCCATTGCAAGTGTTTTCTTAAAACCAGCTCCAAGAGAGAGAACTTGGAATCCACCTGAATCTGTGAAAGTTGGACCATTCCAGTTCATGAATTTTGCTAATCCACCTGCTTCATCTAAAGTATCTGCGCCTGGTCTTTCGTATAAGTGGAATGCGTTGGAAAGCATGCATTGCGCGCCTAAGTCTTTAATTGTTTCAGGTAGTACTGCTTTCATTGCAGCTTGAGTTGCGACTGGAACGAATGCAGGTGTGTGAATATCCCCGTGAGGGGTATGTATTATGCCGGTTCTTCCATATCTAGCGCCATTAAGTCCTTTGCCATTTGCGTTATCTGGAAGACGAGTTTTAGAAGTGAAATAAAACTCGCTCCTGTCGCCAGGTTTATTCGGTTCAGCTCCGCGTGGATGCTCAATAAGATTATTCATATGATTTACTCTATTACTTTTTACAGATAACACAGTTAATTTAAAGGATTCGCTCACAAAACTTTAAGCATTTTAATGAATATATAGATATAAGCTACAAAAAGCAAATGGAGTTTTGAGTGTTTTGAGGGTTTTAGAGATTTGAGGGATAGCGAGTTTCGGGAGTTTTGGAGAGTGGGAGAGTTTTGGAGAGTGAGAGATAGTGAGTTTAGGGAAAGTTTGTGAGAGATTGCAAATATGGTGAGAGGTTTCGAGAGATAACGAGAGATAACGAGAGATAGTGAAAGAGTGAAAGTTAGTGAAAGAGTGAAAGTTTAGGGAGAGATAGTGATCTTAGAGAGGTAGCTAGAGATGAGTTTTGTGTGGGATTTTGTTTTAAGGAGTTTTCAAATTATAAATTACTTAGAGCTAATTAGTAAGATTAAGTGATTGATAGACGAGTATAAGCATTGCGTGTATAGAAGCGTTCGCGCAGTGTACATAAATTACACAAATAATTAACATAGAGAACTGTATAGTTTAATAACAACATGGTTTATTATTAGTGGAAGTTGGTGGAAGAATTTTAAGGAGTGTTTATGGCAGAAGATATGTATGGCAACAATAGCAATGAGAAAAAGCTTGATGAGAATCAAGCTAGTCAAGTTGGTCAAGCTAACTATGACGATACTGTAATTCAAGAGAACGCAGCAGATTCAGATAATCGAGCAAATCAAGATCATAATGTAAAAGCTGAATTGCAATATAGCGAAAGTCGTTCTGTAGAAAGTAAATCGGAAGAGAATCAACCTCAAACATACAGACTTGCTCCAAAATATGGTGCGTACAGGATTACTAACACGGAATCTAATTCTTTTGCAGCTGCCGGAACTCAATCGCAGAATGCGAAGAATTCTCAGAATGCTCAAAATTCTCAGAACCTGCAGAATCTACAAAATCCGTATGCTGTACAAAATCAGCAAAATTCTCAAAATCCTCAGAATTCTCAGAACCTGCAGAATCCTTTCCTAAACAATCAAAATCCATTTAATTCTCAGAATCTGCAGAATACACTTCCGCCTGTTCCTCCTGAAAATCTGCAGAATTCTACTTCGTATTCTTCGCCACAATATAATGGATCTTCTAATAACGGTTTTAAAAACAATAGCAGCGCTCCTCAGTTTGGAAACCCTTATTACAATTTGGATGATTTAGATAACTACAGTGAAAGTTCAGATAAATTAAGCGAACAAGGTGATTCAAATCAAGGTGATCTAAATCAACTTCAGCCTGCGCTATATGCTCAAAATTCAGGATTTGACTCTCAAAATTCTGGTGCAAATTCTGGTGCAAATTCAAACCAGCCAATGGGCTACACAGCTGGTGATTCTTCAGATTCAGATGATGACTTGCAAGAAAGATTGAAAAATGAAATCAGAAATTTGCCAGAGTATAACGAATATCCTCCTATAAAAGCAAATCCTAATCGTTCTAATTCTGCTGCTTCTCATGTGATGGTGGCAATAATTTCTGCTGCTGTTTCTGCAATCATATGTGTTGTGATGACGCTTTTTGCTATCAATAATGGACTCATATCTTTGCCGCAATCAGGCTCTCTTTCTGGATTAGGTTCAAGCGCAGTTACAGGAGGAAAGGGTAGTGCAATAATCAAGGGCGGCAATGCTCCTGATTGGGCAACTGTTGCGAAAAATGTATATAGATCCGTTGTGTCAATACAAATGCGCTCAGCAAATATGGAAGGTAAAGGATCTGGTGCGATTGTTGACACAGAAGGTCATATTGTTACAAATAATCACGTAGTATCCGGTGCAGAGCAAATTCAAGTGACGCTTTCTACTGGGGAAATATACAAAGCACAAGTAGTTGGAACAGATAAGACAACCGATTTAGCTGTTTTGAAAATAGTAAATCCTCCTAAAAATCTTCAGCCTGTGAAATTCGCTGATTCAAATTCGTTGGCTGTTGGAGAAGCGGTGATGGCTATTGGAAATCCTTTAGGATACTCTAATACTGCAACTACTGGTATTGTTTCATCTTTGCATAGACCTGTTTCGGTTATGGACGATAAATCTCGTTCTGAGATTGTTACTGATGCTGTGCAAATAGATGCTGCTATAAACCCTGGTAATTCTGGTGGTCCTACATTCAATGCTGCTGGTCAAGTTATCGGAATCAATTCATCTATCGCATCATCTTCATCTAAAGGTAGCGTGCCTGGATCTATAGGAATCGGTTTTGCTATTCCTTCTAATTTAACTAAGCGAGTAGTAGACGAGATTATTAAAAATGGTTCTGTAAAACACGTAGCTTTAGGAATTACGATTAGAAATGCTTTAGTCACATCTAACAATGTTTCTAGAGGTGGTGCGCAAATAGTATCTGTTACAGCTGGAACTCCTGCTGCTAAAGCTGGACTTCGCGAGGGAGATACAATAGTTGCGTTTAATGGTGAGCCTGTTTCGAGTAATTATTCGCTTTTAGGATACGTGCGTGCAACAGCGTTGAATGGTCAAGCTTCTCTTACGGTTGTAAGAGGAAATAATACTATTAAGCTGAACGTTGTATTTAATCAAGAAGAAGCTGCTGTAATGGGTGAAACTCGAAAAGATCCTCGTTCTCGTGTTCAGCGCGGAGATAATCAAGGAAATAAAGATAATCAGGATTCGCAAAATCCTGCTCCTGCTCCTGCACCTAAGCAAAATAAGCATGACGGGGATGACGATGACGATTCTCAGCAGCGCGGTGACGATGACGATGGAGGAATTTTTGATCCATTCGGATTCTGGTAAATTAGTGTGCTAAGCGCGCTGGATTGTTCTAGTTTAGAGAATTGTTCTAGTTTGGAGCATTGCTCTAGTTTAATTTCCAGATTGCGTTAGTTGTTAAGAATAATACACCTCGATAGCAAGTAATTTGCTTGCTATCGGGGTGTATTTGTATTTGTGAAACGCGCTTCACAAAATCAGTCAACAACAGTATATTTCGTAAACAAAGGTATAAAATAATACATATGACTTATAAAACTTTTGCAGAACTAGCAGAGTCGCGATTTTCTGCACGCGATTTTTTCGATACTCCAATAAGCAAAGACATATTGGATTCAATACTTAAAACTGCATCTAAATCACCAAGTTGGAGCAACACGCGACCATATGCGCTCGCGATTGCACAAGGTGAGCGCAAGAATCGCATTGTGAAGTCTTATTTAGAAAAATGTGATGCAATGCTGAAATCTAAAGATAAATCTTTAAGTGAGTATGAAAGAAAAGCGTTGGAAGAACAATCTTCTCCAGACGGAGATGTTCCAGTTATGCAGCCGTATCCGGATGATTTGAAACAGCGTAGTGCTGAATTAGGTTTATCTCTATATGCTCATTTAGGAATTGATAGACATGATTTTGCAGCTAGAAATGCGCATATGAAACGCAATTTTGAAGCTTTCGGAGCTCCTGTAATCGGATTCGTTTTTGCTAGAAGCGATTTCATGCCTTTTTCAGCAATGGACGCAGGATTGATGTTACAAACGCTTTTCTTAGCAGCTAAGTCTGAGGGAGTTGATTCTTGCCCTCTAGGTGTATTAGCAA
The DNA here is from genome assembly GCF_947280595.1 of uncultured Gardnerella sp. Classification (NCBI taxonomy): domain Bacteria; kingdom Bacillati; phylum Actinomycetota; class Actinomycetes; order Bifidobacteriales; family Bifidobacteriaceae; genus Gardnerella; species uncultured Gardnerella sp. The sequence continues at coordinate 8,645 of NZ_CAMYOS010000016.1, forward strand.
ATTGGAGAAGCCCGCTGGATGCGGAATATGATATTCCAAAAAACTATGAATTGCTCACAGGATTCGCTCTTGGGTACGCAAGCGATTCTCCTGTGAACAAATTCAGAGCTAAGCATCCAAATATCGAGCTTTTATAAATCTATTCCTTTACTTTATAAAGCTTTTAGGATTTCCGCGCTTATATACAGTAACTTTTCCTGGTATAAGTTTTGACTTCCAAGCTGTTTCAATTTGCGCAATATCTTGTTTTTTATAATGCGAGATGTTGTAGTTTAAAGCCAAGAAGTAGTACCACGGTTCGTTAGAGCTAGTTACAAAGTAATCGGACTCTTTCTTTGATGAACATGATGACATATCTTCATCGGATTGCTGTTGTGTAGGCAATTCGTTAGTTATAAACGAAGAATTTTTATGACTGCAGCTAATAAGATTCTTAGCAAAATAAGGATTAGCAGTCACTAATTGCCATGAGTATTGGCGTAAATCATTCGTTTCTGGAGAAATAGAATTTCCTTTTGAATCTGTAATTGCTTCAGTATGCAGCCAGGATCCCATCCATCTCTTATTGTAAGCGTTGTTCTTTGAAATGTAATTTGCAAGCGCTCTAGATCCAGAGTAATCAAATCGTATATCGTTTACGCATGCGCATACGTTCCAAATAATGCTTGGAAGAAGCAAAACGAGAATCAAAATATGCGAAATAGTTCTACTTGCGTATCTTGTGCATCTTGAGCATTTGCTTGAGCTTAAATTCGAGTTTTCACTCAAGTTTGAGCTAGAGTCCAAAGTTAATTCTGTGTTAGATTCTGTGTTAGATTTTGAGCATTTGCATAGATTCCTAATAAAACCAGGTATATCTTTAAGCTCTAGTGGACTTTGCGAAACACAAATCCAAATTTGAGCAATGAAAAATGTGAACACGATTCCGCTGTGATGCAAAGTAAAGTATTTCGTTGCAACAATTGAAAGCATGAGATAAGGGAGTATCAGCGTGCTAAGAGTGTGCCTTGTGCTAGAAATGCGAATTACAAAAATCCACATAATTAAAGATATTATTACGCAAATCAAAGTCGCAAGTACGCTTAGTGACATGCGTCTTAAAGACACGTCATTAGAGAAAGATGTGAAAGCGCTTTCAGAAGGCATCACAAAAATAAAAGATAGCCATTGTATGATTTTAGAATTGCCATCATGAGTAGGCCTTGTTGCAAATGCGTCTGATGCAGGCCAAATGCAAACTGTGTTTAGAACTCCAACAATTGCTATTAAAAACCAGCAAATAAATCTTTGCGTGTTACAAGTAATTTCTTTAAAAACTTTTTGTATTCCAGAAGATAATATTGCTTGTAAGATCCAAGCTAAAGCAAATCCTGCTGCTAGTGCGATTCCGTACGCGCTTATTAGGCACAAAAATACTAGAGTTAAAGATAATTTCCAAGGTTCAGAATTGCGATTTTTCCAATAGCTGGCGCTCATTAGCAATCCTGCACAAAGTAGAGCATATGGGCGTGCTGTTACGCCATATTGGAAGCATACAAAATATGTGAAAGGTAGTAAAAGCGTAGCTGTGCGATTAAAAGGCGATTTGAAAATCAGCCATCCTCCGAATAGCGCAGAGCACAAAAATTGTATACTTTTAAGTCCGATTTCATATGGAACGCCAGTTTTTGCTGGAATTGAGAGAAGTAAAGTCCACAGTGGTGGGTGTCCTTCATAATGCGGACGAAGTAAAAGCAAATCAGTAAAAGATGAGTCGCGTGCAATAAGCCAACTTTGAGCTTCATCAAACCATGGCTCATGGAAGCACATTACAAGCGCAATAACAGCAAGATACGCAATGAATGTAAGAGTACGGGCATGCTTTGAAATCCACTCAATATAAGCAAAATGCGTACGAGTGGAGGAATTTTTCTCGTTCATAAATTTTTCTTTTTCTAATTATTTCTAATTCTTATTATTTTCTGATTATTTTCTGATTATTTTCTGATTATTTTCTGATTATTTTATTTTTTATTATTTCTATTTATTTCTATTTATTTTCCTTGAGCGCTGCCAATCTGCGAGCATTAGATATTGCATATAAGCTAATTCCAGCTGCAACAGACGCGTTTAATGATTCAACTGCGCTAGAAATAGGTATTTCGGCAATAGCATCGCAAGCTTCGCGCGTTAATCTGCTCATGCCTTTACCTTCGCTGCCAAGAACTACAACTAGAGGGTCCGTTTCAAATCCGGTTTCTCCAACTAGTTTATCTCCGCCGCCATCAAGACCAATTGCGTACCAGCCACGTTCTCGTAATCCGTCAATTGCTTTATTCAAATTTACAACTCTAGCTACTGGCAAGTGTGCTGCTGCTCCTGCTGAAACTTTCCAAGCTGCAGCTGTTACAGAAGCACTCCTGCGCTCTGGAAGAATCACGCCATTAGCTCCAAAAGCAGCTGCTGAGCGGATTACAGCGCCAAGATTCTGTGGATCTGTAACTCCATCTAAAGCAATAAACAGTGGGCGCGAATTTATGCGAACTTCTGCTGAATCCACAGTTTGCATAGCGCGTGCTCTTTTTTCAGCTTTCTCTACAAGCTCTTGAAGAGAGTAATATTTATAAGGCTGAATCTTTAATATAATCCCCTGGTGATTGCTTGAGCGAGCAATGCGATCCATTTCCAATCGGTCTGCTTCTAATAACCGCAATCCTTGCATGCCTGCTAACTTCACGATTTCGCGAGTGCGATCATCATGCTCAATCCTATTTGCTATATACAATTGAGTGCTTGGAACTCCTACGCGTAGAGCTTCCAATGCAGCATTGCGACCAATTACTGTTTCATCTGAATCAGCAGCCATCTTATCAACCCTTCTGCGTGCTGCTAATCTAGGATCTGCAAATGTTCGTTTTATTGCTGCTTTCTTTGCAAAATAAGCCTTGTGATATACGCGATCCTCTGCCTTTGGAGTAGGCCCTTTACCGCGTAATGCATTGCGATGTTTCCCACCAGAGCCCTTGGTTGGTCCTTTTTTCGTAGTCATATTTCCATTCTCACATGTCCCCGAGCCATTAACGTTTTAAACACTATTGGTTAATAGTGATTTTCGCTAGTTTAGTACTTTATTTATTTCGGCGCGCTGTAGTGTACTTTATTTCTGCGAGTTATATGGCATAATAGAACGGTATTTATTCGTTGTAATAATTACGTTTATTAAGTAAATCCACAACCGCGCAATAATTGAGATTCTTGCAAAAATAGATATATCGCGATTATTGACTACTCCGCGGCACTCCCAAGGGGGAAATTATGGTTGATCACGCTCTTGATCAATCCAGTGATAAAGAGACTGATTCTTCTATCAGCAGTAAAGATCCGTCATTATGTAGTGTGGAACAAGTAGCGCAATCGCTTAATGTAGATATTTCTCGAGGTTTGAGCTTTGAAGAAGCATCTTTAAGACTTGAAAAATATGGTACTAACGCTCTTGCTGCTGCTCCTAAAGTACCTGCATGGAAACGATTCCTTGAGCAATTCAAAGATCCACTAGTGTATTTGCTTATAGCAGCTACTATTATCTCCGCGATTGCATGGTTTGTTGAGCGCGCTCAATCCAAAGGTAATGATGGAGGGGAAATATTACCTTTTGACGCAATCGTAATTATCATAATTTTGATTGCTAACGCTGTTCTTGGATATATTCAAGAATCTCGTGCGCAAGAAGCTGTTGAAGCATTGGCGCGAATGAGTGCTCCGCAAACTTCTGTGTTAAGAGATGGACGTGTTTTGCGAATTGACACATCAGAAGTAGTTCCAGGAGATATTTTAGTTCTTGGGGAAGGGGATGCTGTTTCTGCAGATGCTCGACTTATTGCTGCAGCATCATTGCGAGTTGCAGAAGCAAGTCTTACAGGTGAATCTGTGGCTGTAAGTAAAAAACCTGATGTTTTACAATCTGCAAAAGCTTTAGGCGATCGTACAAACATGGTATTTAATGGTACTGCTGTGACTCAAGGAACTGGTCGCGCTATTGTAACTTCCACAGGTATGAGAACTCAGGTTGGAAAAATTGCAGATATGCTTTCCAAATCAGATGAAGAATCTACTCCTCTTGAACGTGAAATGGTGAGAGTTTCTAAGGTTCTTGGAATTGCCGTATGTATTATTGCTGCTGTTGTTTTAATTTCAATGTGGTTACTTGAAGGTTTCCGTAGCGTACAAGACGTAATCAATTCGCTTTTGCTTTCAGTGTCTTTGGCTGTTGCTGCTGTTCCAGAAGGTTTGGCTGCTATTTTGACAGTTGTTCTCGCTCTTGGCGTTCAACGCATGGTAAAGCATCATGCTGTTGTAAAAAAGCTATCTTCAGTAGAAACCTTAGGATCTGCATCTGTTATTTGCTCCGATAAAACAGGAACATTAACTCGCAATGAAATGACAGTTGAACGCATAATTACTCCTAGTGGAGAAGTTCAGCTTACTGGAAGTGGTTATAAACCTGAAGGCAGAATGGTTTTGCTTGGTTCAAATGATGCAGATCTTGCAGTTGGCAAGAATCTTGAAACTGAAGTTATAGGAGCTTTAGGATCTGGATATTTAGCTAACGATGGAGATTTGCATTATGATGAATCGAATGGTAGTTGGCAGCCTGTTGGAGATCCAACGGAAGTTTCTCTAATAGTTGCAGCGCGTAAAACTAAAGCTGATCGCCGCTATGCACATCTATCTCGTGTTGCAGAAGTTCCATTTACTTCAGAGCGAAAGCGTATGTCTGTAGTCGTTAAAGATGGTTCCGATTCAGGTAATTTGATTGTTTGTGCTAAAGGTGCTCCAGATGTTTTGCTTTCCTATTGCAATCGAATTGCTGTAGCAGGTGCTGTGCGTCCGCTTACTGATGGAGATCGTGAAGATATTCTTGCAACAGTAGAGCGTTTATCTGGCGAAGCTTACAGAACTCTTGCAATGGCATATAGACCGCTTGGAGTAGATAGTCTTGCAAAAGTTGAAGGAATGGTTTCTAACGCCGCTGGACAGATTGCGGATGTTGCTGATCAAAGCGATGTTCTTGAGTCTGATTTGATTTACAATGGCATGGTTGGAATTATTGATCCTCCTCGAATTGAAGTCAGAGATAGTGTTGCTCAAGCTCATCGCGCAGGAATTCGTACTGTTATGATTACAGGCGATCACCCCCTTACAGCAACTCGTATTGCTAGAGATCTTGGCATCGTTGGTGAAGAAGGACGTGCTATTACTGGAGATGAATTAGACAATCTTCTTTCTAAGAATGATGACAATATTGCTTTTGATGAAGCTATTAGCAAAACAAGCGTTTATGCAAGAGTTGCTCCTGAACATAAGCTTGCAATTGTTTCTTCTTTGCAACGTCAAGGAAATATTGTTGCTATGACAGGTGATGGTGTCAATGATGCTCCAGCAGTAAAGTCTGCAGATATTGGCGTTGCTATGGGTATTACTGGCACAGAAGTTACGAAAGAATCTGCAAAAATGATTTTGGCAGATGATAACTTTTCTACTATAGTTGCGGCTGTTCGAGAAGGACGAGGTATTTTCGATAATATTCGTAAGTTCTTGCGATATCTTCTTAGCTCAAACGTTGGAGAGGTGTTCACTGTTTTTGGTGGCGTAGTTTTTGCTGGCGCACTTGGAATTACTCAACCTGATTCTGTTGGAGTTACTTTACCTCTTCTTGCAACACAACTTTTATGGATTAACTTACTTACAGATGCTGCTCCTGCTTTGGCTATGGGAGTAGATCCGCAAACAGATGATGTAATGAGCAGACGTCCTAGAAATCTTAAAGATAGTGTTATCGACCGTCCAATGTGGGGAGATATTGTATTCATAGGTGTTCTTATGGCTGCAATTACTCTTATCGGTATGGATATGCATTTGTCTGGAGGATTGTTTACAGATAGATCTACTACAATTTTAAGTCATGCTGCTCAATTAACTCACGCGCGAACAATGGGATTCACGATTCTCGTTTTTGCTCAAATGCTTAATGCATTAGCATCTCGTTCTCATTTGCAAAGCGTGTTTGTTGGACTATTTGCAAATCGTTGGCTTTGGGGTGCTATTGGTGTTTCTGTAGTTCTTCAATTGGCTGTGATTTACATACCATTCTTAAATGAGCCATTTGGAACTGTTCCGCTTGATTGGACTGAGTGGTTTGAGTGCTTAGGGCTTTCGATGGTTGTGTTAATAGGCTCGGAGCTTCGTAAATGCGTATTGCGTTTTATTGCTAATCGTAAAGGCTGAAACTTAATTCCTGTTTTTGCTGCTTATGCTCGCAATCATTTTATAAATATTTATAAAACGTGGTGTGTTTAGTAGGATACTTTTGTTGACTACTTTTCGCGCCACGTTTTGTTTTGCGTAATTAAAGTATATTTAATTATTTTTCTCAATAAAACTTGTTTTAATGGATTGTTTGGAGTTAATAAAAAAGGTTACTTTAATGTCGATATCGCAATTGTTGGACCTCGCCACGCGCTACAATTGCTTGTATTGTAATTTTCGTACAAAATAAACAATGAATTATTTCGTGCGAACAATGAAGTTACTTGTTTACTTATATCCATATAAGGAGAATTGACGCTATGCTGTTGTCTGATCGCGACATCCTCAAAGCCTATGATGAGGGGCATTTGGATTTGACTCCGTGGACTCCGGAAATGGTACAGCCGGCGTCTATAGATGTTCGTTTAGATAGGTTCTTCCGTCTGTTTAATAATCACGCTTATACGTATGTAGATCCTGCTGAAAATCAAGGTGAGCTTACAGAACAATTTGAAGTAGCTCCAGATGAGCCTTGGATTTTGCATCCGGGTGAATTTGCTTTAGGCGCAACTTGGGAATATGTAAAACTTGATAACACGGTTGCAGCTCGTTTGGAAGGTAAAAGTTCACTTGGACGTCTTGGAATATTGACTCATTCTACAGCTGGATTTATTGATCCAGGATTTGAGGGTCATATAACCTTAGAGCTTTCAAACGTGAGCACTTTACCAGTTAAGCTCTGGCCTGGAATGAAGATTGGTCAAATGTGCTTCTTCCAGCTAAGTTCACCGTGCGAGAATCCTTATGGTTCTGCAGTGAACGGCTCGCACTACCAAGGACAGCGTGGACCTACTCCTTCACGCTCATACGAGAATTTTTATCGTGCGAATTTAAGTGAATAGCTTGGATTGCATGAAGTCGGTGTTTGGCGATTATATGCAGCGAGTTAATGTTGCAGCTTAACGTTTAGGAAGAATTGTTCTGATTATCTGTGATTTTCGAAAAAGTTTCGCAAGAGTTGCGCACACTCAGATTCACATACTGAACCAATAACTTCAGGATGGGATCCTATATGAGGATCTCGCAAAATATCCCAGACAGATCCGCATGCTCCAAGCTTTGCATCCCATGCGCCAAAAATTACGCGTTTAAGTCGCGTTTGAAGTACAGCTCCAGCGCACATAGGGCAAGGTTCAAGAGTTACTACCAGAGTGCAATCAGACAGATTCCAAGATTTACGCGAGATTGCAGCAGATTTCATAGCAAGCACTTCCGCATGAGCCAGAGGATCAGCGTTTTTCTCTCGCATATTTGCACCTTTGCCAATAATATTGCCCTCGCTGTCAAGCACAACTGCTCCGACTGGGACTTCGCCTGAAGAAGCAGATTCTCGAGCCAAATCTAAGGCTTGATTCATCGCAAATACTATCTCATCTAGCATATCTATGAAATCACTTTACAAATTAAGAAATCAACGAAACTTACATAAACTTAAATAAATCCTACATAAAATCTAAAACATAAATAATCCTAAAAACTTAAATAAGTTTAAATAATTATAAATCCAAATAATCCTAAAAACTTAAATAAATTTACATAAGACCAGAAGAAATATCGTGAGTGACAAACCATTTGCGAATATCGCCAATTTCGTTCATGTCAACAGCATGATCCAGCCCGCGGTATCGATGTTCTTCAAGCCAAGTGTGCTCTTCAAGCCATGCTGCAGCAGCTGAGAATTCATAAGGTGCAATTACGTCATCTTCTAATCCGTAGCCGAAAAATACTGGAATATTGCGTTCTGCTAAATCGTCATCTTTCAGAATAATTTCAGATTCGCAAGTAGGAATATTAGGAGCTATAAACCCGGAAAGTGAAACAGACGCGCGGTAGCGTGCAGGATTCAATCGTAAAACATGTACTGCTAACGCCGCGCCTTGTGAAAAACCAAATGGAACAATATCGCGATTTGCTGGAATATTTTCATGCACCCACTCATTGATTGCGACTGCTGCAGCGTACATGTCGTAATCTAAATCTTCTCGCTGAGGCACAGCATCGTGGAACCAACTGTAAGCGCCTTGCGCTAGTTTAAGTGGAGCTCGTAACGCGATTGCGTCATTATATGGTGCTACAACTCTCAACAAATCCAATAAATCTTCCTCGTTTGAACCCCATCCGTGAAGAAGTAGAAGTATTGGATGCGTTGGATGAGCTGAAGCATTACCTTGTGAATACTGTGCATTTGTAACTTTTAATGGCTCACCAAAACGACCCGGCACAACATGTGATTCGCGACCGATATGCGTACGTTTCGAATTTTTCTCCGCATTATTGTCATTTAGTTCATCGCTAATATTCATTTCGTCACCGCCGCTCGTATAAATAGTTGCGTTATAAATCGTTATTTTAATAAATATTTCGTATCACGCCATTATGATTTTCTCATTTACGGCATACGACATATGAAAATTAATTTATAAAAAGTTTGGCATTCTCCCAAAACTGTGTAATATGCTATAAAAACAAAAAATCAGTCGGATAATTCAGTAACAAGGTTGGCTTTAACGTTTTTACTATATATCAGTTGCTTCTATTCAATTCCAATAACGCGAATCTCGCATAAACGCAGCTCGGTATCTAATTTTTACAGAACGTACCATGAATGGGAAGCAGGCGTTGCTCGCGTTTTTTACTGCGGGCCGCTTTTTATACTCTTTTAACTATAATATTTACAAGTATAATAACTTTCATATATACTTGTAAAAAGCATAGTAAATATACATGTACTAAGTATATGTGTGGATTGTTGTAGAAAAGTTAGGGTAATAGATATGGTTACAGTCGCTCCAATAAGCACTATGGTTCCTATTAGCGCTTTTAGTAATGGTAAATCTGCACAGGCTTTTGCCAAAGTGAGTTCTGGTATGCCAGTTACAGTTTTAAAAAACAATCAACCAATGTACTTCATCATTGACCGTGAAGATTTTGAGCGCTACCAATCGCTTGAGGAACAACTTCAAAAGTATATTGAAGAAGCCATTGAAAATAAAAACGAGGAAGCTCGTAGGCAAGTTCAAAATCACGAATTTACTCATGAATCACATACTGCTTCTGATATGATGGATTACCTAAATGGCATGTGAAAAGAGACGTCTTTTTACAATCAAGTCATTTGATAATGACTACAAAAAGATTCGTAAAAAGCATATTAACACTGAAGATTTTCTTTCTGTATTTCAGGCTCTCATAGATAATAATCAACAGCTATTAAAGAGTAAATATCGTGATCATGCTCTTACTGGTAGTTGGAAAGGTTATCGTGAGTTGCATGTTCAGCCCAATTTACTACTTATTTATTGGGTTGATGGATTGTCTGTTTCTTTAGTTTTGGTAAGAGTGGGGAATCATGATGAATTATTCTCCAATTCTCATACTAATTCCAAAATTATTCGCAAGTATTCTGAGGCGGTAAGTAATACTTTATCGTTGCGTCCAAAATCCAAAGATAGCTAAAGTATAGAATAATAGAATATAAATTATAAAAATAATAATGGGGATTATATGACGACTTTTGACAGAGCGAACTTGCCACAATCCGTGCGCACAAATGGCGCTACGCCAAATCCATGGTGGGCAAATGCAGTTGTGTATCAGATTTATCCGCGAAGCTTCCAAGATACTAATGGTGATGGCATTGGTGATTTGAAGGGCATTACTTCGCGCCTTGATTATTTGGCTGATTTAGGCGTTGACGTGCTATGGCTCAGTCCTGTTTACAAATCTCCTCAAGATGATAATGGCTACGATATTTCCGACTATCAAGATATTGATCCGCTTTTTGGCTCTCTGGAAGATATGGACAAGCTTTTGGCTGGCGCTCACGAGCGTGGTCTTAAAGTTGTGATGGATTTAGTGGTAAATCACACTTCAGATGAGCATGTTTGGTTCCAGGCTTCAAGAGATGCTTCGAGTGATTACGCGGATTGGTATTGGTGGAGGCCTGCGCGCAAGGGCTGTGTGCCTGGTGAGCCTGATGCTGAGCCAAATAAGTGGGGCTCATATTTTGGTGGTTCTGCGTGGACTTACGATCCGAAGCGTGGCGAATACTATCTTCACCAGTATTCTCCAAAGCAACCAGACTTGAATTGGGAAAATCCTTCAGTCCGATCTGCTATTTACAAGATGATGAATTGGTGGATGGATCGCGGAATTGACGGTTTCCGCATGGATGTTATTACGCAAATTTCTAAGCATGTTGATTCTGAAGGACGTTTACCAGGTGAAGATGGTTGCACAATTGAGGATTTGCCAGCCGGAGCTGACGGATACTCTTCGCCATTCCCATTCTGCTCGGATGGTCCTCGTCTAGACGAATTCTTACGTGAGATGCGTGCAAAAGTTTTCGAAGGGCGCGAAGGTTTTTTGACTGTTGGCGAAGCTCCGGGAATTTCAGCGAATCGCAACACGTATATTACTGATCCTGCTCACAGCGAACTTGACATGTTGTTCCTGTTCAATCACGTGGATATTGATTGCGAAAATGGAACTAAGTGGAATCCTGTGCCTCTTAAGCTTACTGCATTAAAGCGTGTGATGGCTGAGCAGCAGCATGCGGTAGCGGATTCTGGTTGGGCGAGCTTGTTCTTTAATAATCACGATCAGCCGCGTGCGCTTTCTCGTTGGGGGAGTGAATCTAGTGACGAGATGCGAGTTCGTTCTGCTAAGGCGATTGCAATGCTTCTTCACATGCATCGTGGTACTCCTTACGTGTATCAGGGTGAAGAAATAGGTATGACTAACGCGCATTTTACGCGTCTAGAACAGTATCGCGATTTGGAAGCATTGAACATGTTTAAGCAGCGCGTAGAAGAAGCGCATATTCAGTCAGCTGAGTCGATGATGGATGCGCTCGCAAAGCGTGGTCGCGATAATTCTCGAACTCCTATGCAATGGAACGCTTCTAAATACGCGGGATTCATGCCATTTAATGTGCAGTCGCCAAATAACTCAGAGCCGTGGATTAGTGTGAATCCTAATTATGTAGACATTAATGCTGCTGAGCAGATGGAAGATTCGGATTCCGTTTACGCTTTTTACAAGTATTTGATTGCGCTTCGTCATTCGGAGCCGATTGTTTCTTCTGGCTCTTGGAATTTGGTTGATGCGGATGACGAGTGCGTGTACGCTTTCGTGCGCGAACTTAAATCTGATTGCGAAAAGCAGGAGGATTTTGTTGTAGATTCTGTAGATTCTTCTGCTGATTCCGCTTCAGATTCTGCTGCTTCTGCTTCAGATCCTGCTGAAAAAGTTTCTGAAAAATCTTCTGTATGTTCCACAGAGCGCATGCTTGTAATGGTTAATATGACAGAATCTACTGTTCCTATACCTACGGAAAGCGCGCAATTATTGCAAAATCGCGCTTTAGGCAGATTTACTGAAAATGATGTACTTCTTGCAACTTATGACGTGAACCATGCGCTTAATTCTGTGAAAAATGGCACGCTTTCACCTTGGGAAGGCATCGCTGTTATTTTGCAATAATCACTTTGCAATTGTTTCGTCCACTAACTTTGGCAGAGCTTTCGCAATATCTTCGCGAATAATTCGCTCTGCCAAGTAGTCGTATTGTGTAGAGCCTAGGTTCATTATTGTGATTGGTACTCCAGCGCGCGCTGCTAACGGTACAAGACTTGCTGCTGGAAATACTTCAAGAGTTGATCCAATAACCCATAATTCATCTGCTTTAACTATTGCTTGCGCGCTTCTTTCCATTGCTCCTTCAGGAAGTGCCTCGCCAAAATAAACAACGTCTGTTTTGATTAAACCGTTGCAAGGCATATTGCTACGGTATGGTAGAGCGCGTCTGCAATGCGGATCTGGATGCTCGTCTAAGTCGCGCATAATATCGGCAGTTTTATAGCTCGCGTGGCAGCTCATGCAGTGTGATGTTCCAATACTTCCGTGCAAATTTACTATGATGTCTGGGTTGTTTCCAGCTTTTTCGTGAAGTGCGTCAAAATTTTGAGTGGCGATTAGATCTAGCATTCCAGCTTTCTCAAGTTTTACAAGCGCTTTATGTGCTGTTCCCGGCTGAGCGTTCCAAACAGGCGACTCTTTTTGCCATCGCCAAGAGTAAATACGCTCCTCTTCGCTGCTTAAAAACGCGTCTATGTCGTAAACGTTCATCTGCTCTGGATGCTTAGTCCATACGCCGTCTGGTCCGCGAAAATCAGGAATTCCAGCGCTAGTTGAAATGCCTGCGCCTGTAAGAACTACTATGTGGTGGTTGTGACCTTTGCTGTTTTTGTTAGTCATTTCTTTCTCCTGCTATTACTTTATTTTAATAGTATATGCTTTATAACAGTTTCTTACAGCTAATACTTTGTTTTTGTGATTTGTTTGTGAGCTGTTTGTGATTTGTTCGTGAGCTGGAGCTGTTCTGAATTATTTTTTGTGAATTGGTACTATCTAGAATTATTCCTTGTGAGTTGTCGTTATTTTTGAGTCTATCTTGCAAAACCCAAAGTACTTTGGAAAATATCAGATAGAATTTCCATATATGCCCCATTTTCGCTAATTCTATCTTGTAAAACCCAAAGTACTTTGCTAAATTGAAGATAGAAGTGGAAGGAAAAGGAATGCGAATGATTTTCAATCGTCAAAGGTACATAAAGAAACTTAACCAGCTTAGTTGGAATGGTCTGGTTAAAATCATTACTGGTGTGCGCCGAGCAGGGAAATCCTTCATTCTTAACGAGCTGTTCTATAACTCTCTTATTTCTCAAGGTGTTTTGCAGAATAATATTATTCGGTTCGCTTTTGATGCAGACGAAGATATTGATTGTCTTGAGCCATTCGCAAATGGCGAGCCAGTAAAAATCGCAGATAAAAAACTTGGTTACATTATCAATGCTAAAGTGTTCCGTCGCTACATTGCATCGCAAATAAATGATAGTGACAAGTTTTACATTTTTCTTGACGAAGTACAATTGCTTGATAATTTTGTTGGCACACTTAACAGTTACTTAAGGCACGCAAATTTAGACATATATGTTACTGGATCTAACTCCCGTTTTCTTTCATCAGACATTGTTACTGAATTTAAGGGGAGGAGCACAGAAGTTCACGTTCAACCCCTTACTTTTGCTGAATACATGGAAAGTTCTAGCAAAACGATTTCAGAATCTTGGGCAGATTACATTGTTGCTGGCGGAATACCGCTTGTGGCTAGAATGCAAAATGTTGAGGAACAAATAAAATACCTTGAAAATCTTGTTAAAGAAACTTATTTGAAAGATGTAGTTCAGCGAAACGGTGTGCGAAAAGAGCAGGCTCTTTCTGAAACGTTGCAAGTAATAGCTTCGTCAATAGGTGCTCCTGTTAATCCAAGGAAACTGTCTAACACGTTTATTAGCCATGGATATGGAGAAATTACTTCAGAAACTGTTAGTCGTTTCATAGACTACTACAGCGATGCTTTTCTTGTAAGCAAAGCTCAGAAGTACAATATTAAGGGCAAAAAATACATTGATTCCTTGTTCAAGATTTACTTTGAAGACATTGGAGTACGCAACGCTTTACTTAATTTTAGGCAAATTGAAGAGTCGCATATTATGGAAAATGTTATATACAACGAGTTAAGGTATCGTGGATATAACGTGGATATTGGCGAAATGAATATTGCCGAAAATACTGGTCGAAAAGATAAAAATAACCATGATATTTATGTGCAAAAATCTTTGGAAATAGATTTTATTGCTACTTTGGGAAGTGAAAAATATTATATACAATCTGCGCTCGCTATGTCAGCGGAAGAAAAATCATTGCAAGAGAAGCGCTCGCTTTACTATATTGATAATTCTTTCAAAAAGATAGTAGTTACGAAAAATGGATTGCATGCTACAAGAGATAATCGTGGAGTAATCACCATGGACCTATTTGATTTTTTGCTTAACGAGGATAGTCTTAAGCGGTGATTTAATAGAGTGATATTAGACCTCTGAGCAAGTCAATCATTCAGTAACGTATAAACTTTATGCAAAATAAATCATTCTCTGGTATTACGCAAGCTCCAAAAATCATAAATAAAATCATCATTTAGTGTGATGCAAACTCTTTACGGCGATTATAGGCTATTAAGCAAAAGTTTAAATTCTAAATGAAGTGGTAATCATAAAAGCGTTAATTGCAGCATTACCGAGCCCTTTATTTATTTTGGATCAGTTTGAGAGGCTTGTTTCAACGCATCCTATGCGTTTACGAGTTTGGAGAGTGAGGAGCTTTGTATTATGCGTAAGTTTACAAAAGTACTCTTGCTTGCTGCTATGCCAGTGTGTTTGCTTACTGCATGCTCTGGTAGAGCAGTTGATAATAGTCAACAGCAGGCATCACGTGATTCAGTTCCACTTGTTTCAGTCAAAAAACAGCCTTTAACACAAGTTGTGTCGGGTAAAGCATCAATAGAACAATCGTCTACCTTTGTTATAGCTGCTGTAAGTAGAGGGAATTTTTCTCCATCGGTAAAAGCAGGAAGTGCTGTAAAAGCTGGAAGTGTTCTAGGCTACAATGCTGGTAATAAAATTATTGCTCCCGTAGACGCTAAAGTTGTGTCAGTAGCTGAATCATCTGCGGACGTGCCTAAATCTTTCCCACTATTCACTCTTAAATATGAAGGTTTTTCGATAAGCCTTAATGCAAAAGCTTTACTTCGTTCTGCGGATATTACAGATGTTAAAGGTCGCTTCCAAGTTGAAGATGGTGTTGGGCCAACCAATTGTTTGCAAATAGTACAAAGCGGTGGAACTTCTAGCGATGCTGCAGCTTCGGGTAGTAGCAAGAATGATAGTGCTGATTCGACTCAAACAGATGAGTCGAGTGAGCAAAGTACACCTAGTGTATCGTCAAAAGTTTTAACTTGTTTAATAGATAAAAGCGCAGAAGTAGAATCAGGCCAAAATGCGACTCTTGTTTTTAATGGCAAGCATAAACAATCGGTTCTAACACTGCCCGTTAGTGCGGTTGCTGGAAGAGTTCAAAAAGGTTTAGTCTCATACAAAAAAGGCGATAATTGGGAGAGTAAAGAAGTTGGTCTTGGAATCAGTGACGGCGCTAATATTGAAATTACGTCTGGTTTGCATGAGGGTGATGTTGTAGCAGGCGTTTCTCCTGATCTCATTCCAGGAGTGCAATGATTATGGGAAACAATACTGTTCCACTGGTTGAACTACAATGCGTGTCAGCGCGTGTAAAACTAGGCAATGGCGAATGGATTACCACTGTCAACTCTGCTTCTATGTTACTTAATCAAGGTGAAACATACGCGGTAGTTGGTAGGTCTGGATCTGGCAAAACGAGTCTTATTTCTATTATTGGATTTTTGAATAAAAATTTTACTGGAAAATACTATTATTCTGGCAAGTCAATCCAAAAGTGTAGCGATAATACAGTATCGCATATGCGCGCTCGAAATATTGGTTTTGTTTTTCAAAACTATTCTCTCATTAAGCATTTAAGTATTAGAGAAAATGTTGAGTTGCCGCTTTTATACGCAGGACTACAACAAAGCAAGCAGACAAGAAGAAAAACGATAGAAGAAGCATTATGTGATGTTGGATTGCAAGATAAACTAAACGAATACCCTGGAAGTCTATCAGGCGGTGAACAGCAGAGAGTCGCGATAGCGCGTGCTCTCGTTACTAATCCCGAATTACTTATTTGTGACGAGCCAACTGGTGCGCTCGATAGTAGTACGGGAGAAAAAGTGCTTCAAGTGTTGCATGATCGTGTTCAAGAATCTGGAACAACATTACTATTAGTCACTCATGATATGAAAGTGGCTCGTTCTTGCTCTCACATTTTTACTATGGAAGGCGGTGTTCTTTATGATCATGTTGCTTAAAGATTTGCGCCTGTCTCCTATGAGATCCTTCCTCACAGGTTTTTCAATGTTTATAGGCATTATTGCCGTTATTGCGTCAGTGCTTATCGGCACGGTTGGTAAGGACTATCTTATTGCAACTAACGAACAGCTAAACGGTCGTAGACCAACATACGAGATTACTTTTTCAGCACAAAATTTTGACGAATATTCAGTATTTGACAAATTCTTAAATCGCATTGAATCCGCAAACCGTAACGCTAACGTTATGCTACAACCAAACACTGGACTACTGTTTAGCGCTTCTATGCCAGCCTCGAAGAGTGTAAAAATAAGCAAAGAATATAAGACCAGCAATCTTCAATATGTTGACGCTGTTTACACTACTGCAGGATACAACAAAGTTTATAACTTACCTGTTGTAAGTGGGAGATGGTTTAGTAATAGCGCTAAAAGCAACGCATTAGAAATGGTAGTAAATCAATCTGCTGGCAAAAGATACAAGATTGGTGAAGTAGCATTTATTACTTCTCGCAAAACAACACAAATGAGTCCTATAAGGATTGTTGGAGTTGTGAACGATGGCGTAGACTCAGCAAAAGTATACGTGAATATTCTAGGATTATTACGTTACGCTCCAACTCTTTGGGAATATTCTGGAAAAGAAGCTCAAGGCTCAATCTACTGGTTGAATAAAGAAAATCGTTCTCAAAAATCAATTAAATCTTATGTTTCAGATGCTCTTTATGACTGTTGCGGTGGGCAAGTAAACGAAATTAGAAGACATGATAATAGTGATAATTACGAGAATGTTATAACAGTATTGCAATTAAGTTTTGCTATCGTAGCAGCATTATTGCTTTTTGTTTCCGCGCTAGGTTTAATCAATATTGGTTTAGCATCGTTGGAGCAGCGCACGCATGAACTGCTTATACGCAGAGCTTTGGGTGCTACTAAATGGTCGATTGCTTCACTCGTGTTAGGCAGCGCGATTATTTTAGCGCTGATAGTTTCGATTGCTGCTGTCGCTGTTTCTTTTGGTCTTGTGTCTATAACATCAAGTTTTTGGGATGCAGCAAGCCCAGTTAGTCCGCCAGTTTACCCATATGAAGCTGCTATTGGAGCTGTTATTGCGGCTTTTATTACAGCGCTTGCTGGAAGTGTGGTGCCGGCAATAAAAGCATCGCGTTTACAGCCAGCATTAGCATTGCGTTAATTTTCAAAAAATAAGAAAGAAGGAATAATGAATAATCATACTATTGGTAAAGCAACTCTTATTGTTGGTGTGCTTAGTGCGCTTCTTATGCTTAATGCGTGTGGAGGAATAGGCAACAATAATGCGAGTGGTGTGGATGGTGCGCGATCGCAAAATAGTTCACCTAGAGAGACTGTTGATTTTGCTCATATAGAGAAGGAATATCAGGAGTCCGTTGCAAAGCTTAGTTGGCCTAAAAAATATAAAGCTCCTGCAAACTTGGTTGGAGAAGAAAAAGACGCTCAGTTCCAGAGTGGATATGGCGATACGCAAGCATCTAATTATTATCAGTGTGCTTGGGAACGGCAATGGTTAGACACGTATGCTAGTGATGAACAAGCGGCAAGTAAAGCTTTGCATGAGCTTGAAAAAGTGCCTAGCATGCCGTTTATGGGTCCAGATCGTTGTGATGATGCAACGCGAAACTTTTTCAAAGAGCACATGCGTAAAGCAAAACTGGGAGATCCGTCAGGATTCCAACAGGATGTGCAAACTAATTGTCCTGTGATGTAATTGCATTTTTATAGCTTTTTATTGTGTTTTCGCACTAAATAGCTTGTTATATGCCTCTTTTTATATGCTTCTTTTTACCCATATTGATGGTGTCCAATAATCTTTGGTAAGCATTGATGGGTATGTTTGTTTACGAGCTTGAATAATCCATAAGGCTATACCTGTTGAAACAAGTATTACACCAGAAGCAATCATTATAAATAATGATGAATTTAGATTTCCCCATGCTAGTACGCTTGCATACCCTACGATAATGCCGCATTGCTCCATAATAGAAGTAAAAGTAGTAGTCGCGCCGAGAATGTGTGTTGGTATGCCGTCGAGAAGAGCTGTTTGCCCATAGACAATAGTGGCGTCAAAAATAATACCTGCAATGAAAGCAGAGCAAAGAAAAAGAGCAATCCAATTATTAAGTGCGAAAATAAGTAAAGGAATAGAAAGGAATCCAGGTAATAAAATAGAGTATAAAATCTCATAATGTAGCACAATATATTTGCATAATAGCGAACCTACAATCATGCCAATGTTAAATATGCTGACTATTGATCCCCAAGTGGATGCCGAATGAAAAAGTGTGAGACAATGGTGTGCTCCCATTAGTCTGAATGCGGCAAGCCATGATCCCGATTGTAATGCTGATACTACTCCTAAGACTATTAACCATGGTGTAGATTTCATATAGTGTAGAGAAGCTGCAAAACCAGCAGTTTTATTGCTTCCTGTCTTCGTATTAGTTTCGCTATTTTGTGCTTGCTGGTTTAGATTAACTAACAGTAGAGGTAGCGCCGCTAGTATCATCACAATAGCAATGCTCGTAAAGAAAATGAGCGGATTGCATATATCAACAAATATGCCAGTGATAGCAGGTGCAGCAAGCCTGCTGAGATTAATCCACATGCGCATGCTTGCTAAAAATTTGGTTTTTTCGCCAGTTGGTGCGCTATATGCCATTAATACTTTTTGATTAGGCGAAGAAAATGCAGTAAAGAAACCGAATATTATGCCGAGTAGTGTAACCGTAATAGCAATAAGATTATGCTGTGCTACTAAAGCGAAACCGTATCCAGTACACAACAAGGCAAAGCAGAACGTTAGCGCTATAAACAATCTAGTTGGTGGATATTTATCTGCGATAATTCCGCCAAGCGGTGCTGCTATGCAGGTCATAAGCGCTACTGATACCGCGTTAAGCGCTGCGTGAGATAAGTCGACATGTATTAAAAGATATAGACTTACGCCAAATCTACAGCTTGTTAAAAGAAAAGCATTAAGAGATAAAACGGATATAACCAACCCCGATCGTACTCGTGCTGCAGTGTTCATTGCTTACTCTTCTTACTTTTCTTTCTTTCATATTATGAATGATATGTGTCTTTCGATATGTACACCTTTATTTACACCTTTTTATGGACTGTGAGCGAAATGAGTGTTTGTTACTGTGTTCTACTCCGAAGTGCTCCGAACTACTCTTAACTACTCTTAACTACTCTTAACTACTCTTAACTACTCTTAACTACTCTTAACTA
>NZ_CAMYOS010000017.1:0-26161 GCF_947280595.1 uncultured Gardnerella sp.
AGGGCTACTGCTATTGACATGTTTTATCGTCAAATCATTCTTAATAAGGGTATTCTGTTTTCGCTTGCTATTCCAAAGTCTCTTCCAGTACAAGATTATATGGATGAGAAAACGTTTAATGCTTTGATGGCTAAAGGCTATGATCAGGCGGCTCAAAGTGATAGTTATCCGATGGATGATGTTTTTGAAGAGCTTGAATGCTGATTAGCAGTCGTGGTGTGAACTTGGTTTTAGAAGAATACGCGTAAAAAATTATTACGTTTATTTTTGGGTTGATGAGAGTAGAAAAGAAGTTGAAATACTCGCGGTTATCTACGTGAGAAGAGACCAGACTAAACAACTGGAACAATTGTAATGTAAATGTTGTTATTAAGCTAATCTTAAATCTTTTTGTGATATTTTCTATCGTTAAACAATGCACCCAGTATTCATAGTGTGCACTTGAAAAAAGTGTAGCTATACTCGTAAGTTCTCTCAATCTACGTGGAGAGTGTAGTATTGATGCCAAAGGCTAGTATCGAAACGAGCTGAGTGTACAAGATTGATGTAAGAAAAATGCACACCCTTTGCACCTGGCTTTGTATGTGGATTTTACGAAGAAGGAAAGAGAGTTTATTATGGGTAACGATAGTTCGAAAGAAGAGTTAGCTGCTGAAATAAAAAATGCTAGAAAGATTGTAGGAAAAGGTAATAAATTCAAAAATTTATATTGGTGGGTAATAGATCTAGAAAATGAAGTGGATATTTACAGGATTAAGTATAACAAAATTTTTTTAATGCCATATACTTTTGGACTTACAGAAGATGATTTAAATACAAATACAAGTACGGATATAATAGATTTGAAAAATTATGAAGAAAATGATGAGTTATCTGATGAAGAAGGTAATAATTTATTTTATCGCATAAGTAAACAAAAAAATTATAAAAAAGCTAAAATACATTCTAACAATTATAACGTAGATATAACTACAGGTAATTTTCACCCACATGATGCTTTGAAGGGAGTAATAAAAGGGGAAAAAATTAAACAAATTATGCTAGTAAGAAATACCAATGAAAATGGGTCTCACTACGGAGTTTTATACCCCAAGAATTGCCCTAAAGGCGAAGAAAAAAATTTCATAATTTTAAGAGATGAAGCCAATAAATTCTACTACATTCCTAAAAAATGCATAAAACTAGTAAAAGAAAACGAAGAACCTGAAAAAACACTTAATGATTTTTTAAATGCCATAGGAGCTGAATAAATAATATTACTTAGAACTAAGAAATAGTTATCAGATGTAAATGTGATGTGCACGTGCCCCCCCAAAAAAAAGTTAGACTTTTGTGTTTGAAAAAATAGGGGGGTATTTGATAATTTTACGTAAGAAAATAAATAAAGCTGCTATAGGCTATAAGAAAAAATAATATTTGTATATCCCTATTTTTCATATTCTTGTATAACACGTTTTATAAGAGCGTCTTTACCAGGACCTGGTTCAATCATTGATAAGAAATGACGGGATGAAATTGTGGTCAGCAAATCAATTAGATATCTCACGCTTTCATCATGCCCAAGAATAGTATCTTCTTTACCAATATGTTTAAGAATGTAATGCTTGTAGTATTTAGCCGTACTACTAGGTTTCCAACCATTTTCTTTTAGTTCATTGTATAATTTGTCAAGATCTAAAGTAATGGTGACTTTCGTAGGTAAATTAATATTTTCATTATTATCCATAAATTTGCACCTCCTATTGTTGATAACATACTTCAATGTAGAAATAAAGGCAATAAAATTAAAAAGTGGTAGGTAAAAATCTTTAAAGACCTATTATATGCTGCGCAAAAAGACTGTATAAAGCTTCAGAATTCAGAAGGAACAGTTTCATTGTATCCAACACGTGATGCAACTAGAATCTTAGTGCAAAACAGCTTACAAATCCGAATAATCTTAAAGAACAACGAATTTATTCAAGACTCGTTGAGAGTGTTTGCTTGATGTCGAGAATTAAGAACTAAACAATATATAAAGGGCTTGAGGAAAGGGGTTTCGATAATTGCCACGGTTTATACAGCTAATCGTAATCCATTTTTTAAACCTATTTACGACATTTATTATCAAGGCTGTCCAAGTTTTCATAGTAAGAAGGAGTTCATAGCATTTTAATGCTGTGAACTCCTTCTTATTTCGAGTTACTTATTGCGGAGTATTAAAATCAACAACTAAAATTAGGAAGGAAAAGAAAGCAAATAATAAGGAGAAGGCAATTATTAGCAGTGTGAAAATGACTGCTACTACTTTTAATGAGATAAGTATGACCTTTATATATATTGGCTTGTTAGTTTGAGGCAGTTTCTTTGTTGATGTAGCGGTAACGATTTTAAGAACTAGTGATATGCCTAAAAGAAGATAGCCTATACAGCAAATGGATAACGTTAGCGTATTGGATAGGTTAATTTGCTCTGTAGTTGTAGGCTTATGGACTAAGTATATGGGAAGAAAATGCGTAATGTTACTTTCTTCTAAAATCACTAAAAGTAATGAGAAAACACCTAATGCCCAAAGGATATTTGCTACGGTTTTACATTTTTTCATAAAACTATCTCGTAAACTATTTTTTATTTCGGTAATTGTATCAAATTTTGCGTTTTATATAGTAGATAATCAGAAATGGTATAACGAATGCTATACCAACGTAAGACATGAATATAAAGAAGAATTCTCGCGCAGAAGCATCTGATAAAATCAAAACGGCTGGTGGCAAAAGTATTGCAAAAATAATAGATGGTAGGAACAAAGATTTAGATATTTTTAATGTCGTCTTGTTAATAAAAATGAGATGTAGTGGATATAGATATAGTCCAAGGTCTAAACCTAACCAGATAAAAAACGCTCTATCGTCTATGAACTCAAACGGATGGCCGCTAGGAGATAGGCTGTCGTTTTTAGGTATGCTATCGGCAATCAGTGATAAGACAACTGGAATAATGATAATGCAAGCAATATAAGTGTAAAAATATACTATTTGTTTTTTTGTCATTTTTGTCATGAGAAACTATTCCTTTGCAAAGTTTAATCACTATTCAATTATAACTTTCCGTAGTTGGTTTAGGTATTTTTTGTGGGATGTGAATTAGGCGTATTGGTAAACCTGAAGGAGTGTGAAAATCGCTGCAAAGTATGAAGAAGTGCACAAATTGCTTAGAAAAAGGCTGATCTTAATGCTAGTTTGAGTTTTCTTGCGTGCGTGCCAGGCTGCATCCGTGTTCCAATAGCCAACTGTATTTTATGCAATAATACTAGTTGTAATTTGGGTAATTAGGATTATTTGGGTAATTGTTCGGATTATTCGGGTAGTTTGGATTGTTATTCGGATAATTTGAGTAGTTCTGGTTATTCGGATAGTTATAATTCTGGCTATTTGGATTCACGTAATTTGGATTCACGTAATTTGGGTCTACGTAAGTCGGATTCTGATAGTTCGGATTTGTATAGTTCGGATTCACGTAACCTTGATTTGCGTAGTTTTGATCGTTTGAATAATTGTAGTTATTGTAATTATTGTAGTTCTGATTTGAATATTCGTAGTTTTTGTTGTTGCTGCTGCTTGGAATGTATGAAAGAAAATATGATCTGCTATATAATAAAGTGAAGCTAGATATTAGAATTGGTGGAACATGAATAAGTTAAGTAAAAAAACGAAAATACTGATAGTTTGTATTTCAATAGTTGTGGCTATCGTTTGTTTCATAACCTTATTCTTGCATCATATTGATAATAATGCATTTAATGCTCAAATTGATAGTAAAGAGAAAATAGCTTCATATAGGGCTAACTATAACTACATAGATGTATACAAGCAAAAAGATAAAATAATTATCAACACCTATTCTGATAGTAAGTTTGACGAGCCAAATCGGATTGTTGTTCCATTTAAAGGTAAATTAAGTAAAAGTGATATTTTAGTAAAATGGAAAACCGCAAATGGTGATGTTGTTGAGCAAGATAGCGATAGTATTCTTGCGGCAAGTGTAATCATTGAGAAAAATGGCAAAACTATATGTAATGAAAACATAAATTTTTGTGAAAAAGGCTGGAATGCATTAAACGATGCACTCAGAATACAGCAACATAAATAGTGATATAGTTTTGTAAATGATTTTGTGAAAAAGCTCTTTGAGATTATATCAAAGGGCTTTTTTCATGCCCGAAGGGAAGATGAGTCTTGTTAAGAAAGCATAGAGCATCGCTACTCTCAGATAATAAGTTAATATTGTATGTGACATGGTGTTAAGAGAATGGGTATCATGCCTAAAATCAAGCTATAAAGCTATAAAGCTATTAAGCCATCAAGCCATCAAGCCATTAAGCCATCAAGCCATCAAGCCATTAAGCCATCAAGCCATCAAGCCATTAAGCCAATCTTAAACTTTTTGCGATAGGACAAAAATTAACAATAACGATTGATGCTAATAGCATTCCTGACGGTTATAATCTTTCTTATAATAAGGATCGTGAATATATTTCTCAACCAAGCGGTTATTCTAAATTCACAGTCAAATATCACCTCGACAAAGATAATGACCCTATGGTTGTTAGAATTTCGTTTGGAAAAATGAATGTGAAATTCGACTTACAGGGAGGGAATATAAAAGGTAATACCAATAGTGTTCTAGAACTTGTAAAAAAGAATAACAGTGTTGATTTTCCACAAAATCCAACAAAAGAGAACGTGGAATTTGGTGGTTGGTTTACTGAGCTTCCTAATATTAAATATTATCAGGAGCATAATATGGTAGGCAAACGCTACTATTGGGATAATAATTCGCTATTTTCGGATTGTAACCGTGATTGGCGGGCATACAATGATACTACTTTAGATCCATTGTATGATGGTGTATTTTTACTTCGTGCACAGTGGAATGCTCGTGCGACTTTTGACGCCAATGGAGGAGTGTTTAATAATAAAAATGAGAATACTAAAGACGAAGTAACTATAGCTGGTAAAGAAATTACGCTTTCTCAAGCGCCTACTCGCGATGATTATCAGTTCTTAAACTGGGTGGATGCTGCTGGTAATACATATAATCCTGGTGATACGTATAAGTTGGATGCTAATACTGCGTTTACTGCTCAGTGGAAGCGAATACGCAATACTGTTACATGTAATACTGTTAATTGTAATACTGTTACGCGCAATACTGTTACATTCATGAACGGAGCTGATAAGTATTCGTCTGTTAATGTTGAGAGTGGTAAAGCTATTGATGATGATGAGATTGATGATCAATCAATGCCTAAGAATCCTACTAAAGATGGTTTTACTTTTAAAGAGTGGAATACTCAAGCAGATGGTAAGGGTGATGTGTTTACTGGTACAACGCCTGTTAATAGTGATATGACAGTATATGCCATATTTACAAAGAATCCTTTGCCTACGCCTAAACCGAATACGGATCCTGTGCAGAATACTCCTGTAAAGAAGCATAGTGCAATTCCTAATACGGGCGAATCAACAGCTCTTCCGTTCTTGCTGTTTGTTTTAGGGTTTGCGATTGCAGGTTTAAGTATAATTTACAAAAATAGAATGTTGAAAGAAAGTAATGAGTAAAGACTACTTGTTTTTAAGAAAGTAGAATATTCTTATGAAGATGGCTCTAGCGATATGTTAGAGCCATCTTTTATATGTTGTTATGAGCTGATTTCTCGTGATTTTTGTGCGTGATTTGGGAAATAACCTCGATTTGGCTGTTTGAGTGAATTGGTCGATGCATTTAAGAACACTGTTTTTAAGAACACTGTTTTTATTTAATTTGCATATAAAATCAGTATTTCATGTGTATCAAAACTATTTCTTTAACGAAATGATTTTGATACACTTACATTATGTCTATTTTTGTGAATGATACTCTTCTTACGCGTGAGGAGGTAGCAGCTAAACTAGAAGTTAGCATTCAAAGAGTTAGCGCATTATGTTCTAATCATTTGCTAACGACATACACATTTGGAAGTAAAAGGATCTTAATTTCATCAGATTCTGTAAATCGTTATAAACAACAAAAGCTTAAAAGTGGTAGAGCTTATGCTCCGTCATTAGCTATTGCTGCATTGTTTATGCTTAGTAATTATGAAGTTCCGTGGGTAAATAGGCAACAGAAGTATAGAATACAATCGTATTTGCAATCGGTTAATGCTAAAGAGCTAGTTAATCGTTCTAAAAATCGAGCGAAAATAATGGAATATTGGTGTAGAAAATCGCGTTTAGAAGAACTTTCGCAACACTTAATGCTTTCTGCTGCAACAGGGAAGATGCACTCACAATTCCAGCTTGCTCAAACCGACAAAATAGAAGGATATATAGGCAGTAGTAGTCTGAAAGATTTAATAAATAAGTTTCATCTTAAGAGTAAGGAAGATGGTGCAGAGAGTTCAATTACCAATGTTAAACTTCGAGTTATAGATGATTTTAAAGTTTTCGATCTTATTTGCCAAAATATTTATTTACAAATTACTAAAAACACCCATAAAATGTTTACAAAATCCTTTATGCCAATAGCAGTGTGTGCTGCTGATTTGGCTGAATCTCTTGACGTTCGCGAGCGCCAAGCAGGAATAAGCAAGCTTGAAGAACTGATTACTGAATACAATCATGCGAAATAAATTATAAAAAGCAATTAACATAGATTATATTGATGAAATGATTATGTTATTTGCTAACATTTAAGAAAATAAATATTGGGGAGTTTTGATAATGGGGGATTTTTATGATTGGTATAAGTGTACATACGCCTACTGTTGAAATTACTAGTAGTGCACATCCTTGGAGTATGATATACGCACTATCTAAATCGTGCAATAATTCACTATGGCTTTTAGCTGGCGGACTTATGGTTCAGTTACATGCAATAATGAATGGAATTACATCACGTCCAACTTTGGATGCGGATTTATTGATTGATGTAATTTCTAATAAAGATAGTGTTCGTCAAGTTTATAGAGCTCTAAGCAACCTGGGATTTGTATTACAAACTGGATTAACTGGATATGCAACTAGATTCAAAAATTGCAATAATAATTCTGTTGATGTGCTAGTTGCTGATCATGCTCCAAAAAAGCTATTAGGATTTCTGAATATATTTAACATTCCACTTTTATCAATGCCAGGTGGGGCACAAGCAATAGAGAGAAGTCTTCTAGTAAAACTTATTGATAAAACTGATGATAATGAAGCAATTCTACGAATTCCTGACTTGCTTGGAGCGCTTATATTGAAAAGTGCTGCATATTATGCTGATAATACGGGTAATAAGGAAAAACATTTATATGATGCAGCTCTACTAGCATCTTTAATAGATGATCCAGATTCTGAAGCTAAACGGTTACACAGTAAGAACGATTATAAAAGATTAAGATTTCTAAAATTAAAACTTAATAAAGATTCAATATATTGGGATGCTCTAGATGCCAAGCATAAGCTAAATGGCTTAGACACACTTGAAACTCTCGCAGAATACGCATATAACGTTTAAAGTTGTATGCGTATTTTATACAGACGTTTCATTATATTTAAACATGTCAGAATTGAGTCTTTTGAGCATTGTTATCATATCAGCTCTGAGTTTCTTTCCAATCCACAATCTAATAATATTTATGGAGCAAGCATTAATTCTGTACATTTTCTCATAATCTAAAGGAGTGGGGAATTATGGAGATTAGAGAGTACAAAAATTTTTGTCTTGATGAGATTGTTAATTTTTACAAGAGTGTTGGATGGACTAATTATTTAGAGCGTACTGATGTTCTTGAACGTGCGTATGCAGGTTCACTTTGTGTGCTCGGCGCAACGATTGATGATCAATTGGTGGGAATTATTAGAGCTGTTGGTGATGGACAGACGATCGTTTTTGTGCAAGATATCATCGTATTGCCAAAATATCAGAGAAAAGGTATTGGTACAAAGTTACTAAAGACGCTTATGGAAAAGTACAAAGATGTATATCAGTTGGAACTGCTAACGGATAATACAGAAAAAACGAAAGCGTTCTATCGTTCCGTTGGATTTACTGCTTCAGATGAGATTGAATGTGTAGCTTTTATCAGAATGTAATATGTGCTTATCGGAATGTAGCGTTTACACGAGTGTGACGTTGTGTATTTAGAGTGTAACGTGCCTGAATCATAGTGTGACGTGTGTGAATCATAGTGTGACGTGCGTTTATAAAAGTGTAGCGTAGTTCTTATTGGAATGTAATGTGTGTTTGTACGAGTGTTATACCTAGAGTGCGTTAATGAACAGCGCTACGTCAAGAATAACACTGGTATTTATGATAAAAATTTATTCTATTTTGTCTTGCGACTTCGCATAAAAATAATCTTTGTGAATAGGTTTGACTATACTAATTTGCTTAATAACATGAAATAAAGTTCAATAGCATGAAATAAAGTTCAATAGTGTAAATCAAGGATTAGGGGAGAGTTGGTTGCTGTGAAGTCAATTTTTAGCAAAAATAATATTTTTATTCGTATGAGATCTATTAGTCCTGCATTGCGATGGGCGCTTATTGGCTTCTGTTTTTCTATGCTTGGCAATCAAGCGTATGAGGGTTCGGTTTTGCCTTCTATTATTATTGTGGGCTTGCCTGCTTGGGTGATTGGTTTTCGTAAGACTTTTATGACGGTTGCCGATTTTCTTTCGCCATGCTCTGGTTGGATTGTTGATAAGCTTGGCGGTTTTCGCGCTCTTGCTATGACTGAAGGCGTAGAAGGCGTGCTTAGTTTACTTCCGCTTTTTATGCTTGGCTCTCCTACTGCGTGGAAGTGGTCGCTTGTTGCTCTTTCTTGCGCATTGTTGATTACGGGGCAAGTGATTGATATTGCTAGTGAAGTTTTCGAGGTTGATGCTGCCGGCGGCGATGACAGCATGATTGTCAACTACAGTGGCATTGTGAGCGTTTTGGCGAGTATTACAGGAACATTGCTCGGTTCTCCATTAGGATCTTGGATTGCAAGCTGGCACATTTCTGCGGTTTTGATTTTCTCGTCCGTGACTTCTTTTGCAGCTTGTGCTACGCGATTTATTATGAAACAAGACATCTCGCAAGCATCTTGCGAAGTAGATGAGGTTTCTAACGAAAAAGTGGTAGAGTCGCCAGAATCGCAAGATTCGCAAGAAAATCAAGAAAAGCAGACGGAGTTGGAAAATGTCTCAGATTCCCAATCTGCATCTAAGCAATCTACATCTAACCAATCTACTATTAAGAAATCTGCGAATCCATCGCTCAAGAGTAAAATCATGCTTCTTTTGGGTTCTCTCTTGGTTGCTTTTATTCCTGCATGCTCTGTTTCTTATATTCTTCTCGGTATTGGTAAGCAATATACTTCTAACTCTTTGACGATATTGTATATTTTCACTGGTGTAGGAAGTGTGCTTGCGTCCGTTTTATATGCGCATTCGTCTCAAAAACTCGGCTTAAGAAAAGTTGCGATTTTGGGTATTGCTGTGAGCTTGCTTTCTTATTGCCTTATGTTTATTAATAATTTGCCAATGATGTGCTTTGCATTTTTACTTCAAGCGATTGGCGGAATGCTACTAGTAGAGCCGATTATTGTTGCGCGTCAAATTCTGTTTAAAGGAAGTGCGCTCGCTAAGTTTTCCGGTTGGGCGCGTCTTGCGTTCGCGATTGGTGCTACTAGCGGATCTTGGATTGGATTTGCGTTCTCGTCTACGTTCCAATGGCAGCTTTTGCCTATACTTGCGCTGATTTTCACAGCAGGATTGCTTGCTGTTTTGCCTCAGTTGCCAAACACTAGTTACGCTACAGACTAGGGGTGTGGTGTTGATTTTGACGTAAATTCCAACGTGATTGTAACGTTGATTTCACAATATTTGGGAGTGTTATTGTAAATGAATTTAACAGATGTTCAAATAAAATAGTACGAAAAATATAATAGCAAAGATATTTTAAGGCTGTATGATTCCGTTGGCTGGCTGCGTATACAGATTTGGTCTGCATATAAGATGATTTAGTTGCTTTTAGTGCCATTATATTAGAAAAGAAGTAGCAAAAAGTAGAAGTAGCAAAAAGTAGAAATAGCAACACAGTAGAAGTGCAATTTATACTTTAATCGCGCATTAGGCTTTAGGAAAGTGGTAGGTTGTGTTTGCAGGAATGCTGCGGTTTATCCACGCGTTTGCTGCGATTATACTTCCACTGCCAATTGTAGTTTCTCCACCTAAAATCGTAGCATTTGCATAAATTACTACGTTATTGCCGATATTTGGGTGTCGTTTTCCGCCTTTTATAGGATTTCCATCCTCATCTAGAGCAAAGCTTTTCGCACCAAGTGTTACTCCTTGATAAAGCTTAACATGCTCTCCGATTTTAGTTGTTTCGCCAATTACAATGCCAGTGCCGTGATCAATGCAAAAATATGCACCAATTTTTGCGCCCGGATGAATGTCAATTCCGGTTTTTCTGTGTGCATATTCGCTCATAAGTCTAGGAATTAACGGCACGTTAAGTTCGTAGAGTGCGTGAGCTGTGCGGTGAATAAGCATTGCATAAAAACCAGGATATGCGAGCGTTACTTCTACTTTACTTGTGCAAGCAGGATCTCCTTCGTATATTGCTTGAATATCTGTTAAAAGTAGCTTTTTAATTGTAGGAAGAGTATTTATAAATTGATCGCAAATTTCTCGAATTTTATTTGTGTTGCTTGTGTAGCATTGAAGTTCGTTGAATATAATGCGTTCTATAGTCTCTAACGCGTTTGAAGTAACCGTATTCAAAGTATCGTTATTGTTCAAACTAGCATTAGTGTTCAAACTAGCATTAGTGTTCAAAGTATCGTTGAGTTGCTGAGTTCCGCCTCTTACATTATGCACATGCAACTCAGGCAAAAGTAGAGCCTGAGTCGCATGTATGAGTGCAATAATATTTCGGTAATTAGGTATGAATGTAGCTTGCCTTATGTCTGAATCGTGAATTGAGTTCAGTTGATTTATAAGGTCAAGGCGATCACTCATACATTTCTCCCGTTATTTTGCTATTTTCTTTATTTGCTATTTTCTTTATTCTACAGTTTTGATCATTATCTAATAATGTTATTTATTATTCATTTATTATCCATTTATTATTTAATCAAAACTTGCGTGTTTATAGTAGTGATGCTAAATACAGTTAGTCTTCAAATAATGCAGTAGACAAGTATCTATCTCCTGAATCTGGAAGTATTGCAACGATGGTTTTTCCCGTGTTTTCTTCTCTTTTTGCTTCTTGAATCGCTGTCCAAACTGCAGCTCCGGAAGAAATACCTACTAGAACGCCTTCTTTTTTACTTATAAGCTTACCGCTTTCAATTGCGTCTTCATCGGTTACATGAGCAATACGATCGTAAATATTTTGGTTGAGCACATCTGGCACGAATCCTGCGCCAATTCCTTGAATCTTGTGCGCTCCTGGCTTTCCGCCTTCAAGCACAGGGGAGTTGGCTGGTTCTACTGCGATCACTTCCAGATGCGGATTTTGTTCCTTTAAATATGTTCCTGTACCGGTGATTGTGCCACCTGTTCCAACTCCAGCAATCAGAATATCCACGTTTCCGTCAGTGTCTTGCCAAATTTCTGGACCGGTTGTGTTGTAATGAGCGTGTACATTTGCTTGATTGGTAAACTGTCCTGGAGCCCACGCGTTTGGCGTATTCTCAACGATTTCCTTCGCTTTGGCAATCGCGCCTTTCATTCCATCTTTAGCAGGAGTTAGCACGAGCTCGGCTCCGTATGCTTTCATAAGTTTTCGGCGTTCAATAGACATGCTTTCTGGCATAACAATAATACTTTTGTATCCTTTTGTTTGCGCAATCATTGAAAGACCAATACCAGTGTTTCCAGAAGTTGGCTCAACAATTATAGAGCCCGGTTTAAGCGTACCTTCTTCTTCCGCTTCTTCAATCATCTGCTTTGCAATGCGGTCTTTTACAGAGCCTGCTGGGTTGAAGTATTCGAGTTTTACAAGGATTTTTGCTGATAGATTGTACTCTTTTTCAATGTGTGTAAGCTCCAGAAGTGGAGTGTTTCCTACGAGTTCTTGTACGGACTTGTAGATATTAGACATAATATTTCCCCTTACTTGTTTGTTATTTGTTTTGTTTATGTTTTGTTTTTAATTTTTAAAAAACAATTTTTATCAATAAAGCGACTACTGTTTTATTAGTTGTTTCTAAAGATGCCATTTATTCGTTTAAATTTATTCGCTTTAATATTTAACGCGTATTAAATTGTTATCTTTTTAACGTTTTATATTCGATTTTTGGGAAATAACCCGAAATAACCCGATTTTTGGCATAAAAAAAGAAACAGCGCGCTGTTTCTTGAATCGTAATTTGCTGTGTTTTAACGTAAATGCTTTTAACACAGGCTAGATGTTATGCATACTTAGTGCTTGCAAACATCATTTCGATTAAGAAATGCGCAACAGCATACGTTACAACAACAATTTGTCATCATATTTGTATGATACATGTGCACTCCTTTTACTTCTCGAAATGGTGATAAGTGAAGACTATAGCGAATGTATTTGTGTTTGTCAAATTTGATTTGTGTCTGCTAGTTCTTGATGTGTATTCCTTTTCTGAGCGAGTGTCTGATTCTGTCTGTTTTGGGACACTAGTGCAGTTGGTGCTCGCGCTGATTGCGCGCTCGCTTACGAAACTCGCTTAAGTTGGAAGTCCACTGGACTTCCAACTTAAGCGAGTTTCCGCTCCGAGTTGCCTTCGCGCGCTACGCTATATGCGCTCAGGCAGGTCGTCGCGCTGCGTGAGTGTTTCTGTTTGGCGATAGTAGCCAATTGCCTGCGAATTTGCATTGATTTGCTACTTTGGGATTTGGTTAAATGTGGTTTGGCTATTTGCACTTTACTATTTGCTTGCGTATTTGATACGTTTATGCTGATATAATGTATTAAATCAGCGTAAACGTGTCATTAAGTAGGTGTGTGGCAATCGCAGAATCCTATTAGCGTAAATCGTGATAGTAATAGTGATAGTAATAGTGATAGTGAAATTTAATATAATTCATCCAATCGTGCTAATATAAGTTACAATATATGCACGAAAGGATGGTGAGTGTTATCGCTACATTATTAAATGCCAATGGCAGCAATATGCTTACTCTAAAAGAAGCGAAATCTCGCGGACTGTCAAAATATAAGTTTTATAAATTTGTTAAAGATAATGAACTAGAACAGTTAAGCGGTGGAATATATGCTTCTAAAGACTCGTGGGTAGATGAGTTGCTTCTTATTCATAAGCGTTCACCATCCGCTGTTTTTTCTCACGACGAAGCTTTCTTTTATCATGGATTAGTTGATATGGAGCCAATTACTCACACTATTACTGTTTATAGTGGTTTTAATGCTCACCGACTGAAAGCATCGTGCAATGTGAAAGTTTATAGCGTAAAAAAGGAATTGCTTGAAGTTGGAAAGATTTTAGTCACGGATAATCTCGGTAATAAAGTGCCAATGTATGATCTTGAAAGAAGTGTCTGTGATGCGTTTAGAAGCAGAAATTTAATTGAAATTCAAGAATTTAATACAATCTTGAAATCCTATATTGCTAGACAAGACAAAGATCTTAATTTGTTGATGGAATATGCGAAACTTTTTAGAGTAAACAATGTTGTTCGTAAGTATTTTGAGGTGTTACTATAAATGGGTTTAACGGATGCGCAAATAAGAGGTAGAATCAAAAACCTCGTCGAACACAATAACTCAGATCCTCGTGTGCTAATGAGCGTATATATGATGGAGCGTTTTTTTAGATCGTGTTTCTCGCTCGCACTATAAAGACAATTTTGTTCTAAAAGGTGGAATGCTGATTTCTTATCTTGTTGGCGTAAATCTTCGTACAACAATGGATATTGATACAACTATGCAAAATATTTCTCTTAGTGAAGATGATGTGCGTATTTTTATATCAGATGTAATATCTATTAATATTGATGACGGTGTTAAATTTACGCTGCAAACACTTGATTCTATTATGCAAGAATCTGACTATCCAGGGGTTCGAGCTGGCCTAATTGCAGATTTTGATGGTACAAAAACTCCTGTTAAAATCGATATTTCAACTGGGCATGCTATTACTCCATCTGCTATGGAAGCAGAATTGCCTTTAATGTTTTCAGAATCTATCTCTTTGTTGACTTATCCAATTGCAACGATTTTAGCGGAAAAGTTGCAAACAATTCTTGTGAGGGAAGAATTTAACACTAGAATGCGAGATTTTTATGATTTGCATGCTCTTAGAGTGTCTCAAGGAGATAATGCCTTTAAGAAAGAAGAGATTGCTAAAGCTTTTTACGCTGCTTCTCAAACGAGGGATACCCTTTATTTACTGAGTAACGTGAATGAAATTTTCGATAGGATTAAAGATAGTGAAGTGTTGAGAATAAAGTGGAAGGATTATCAAAGAAAAGCACCTTGGGCTAAAAGTCTTTTGTGGGAAGAAATAATGCAAGATATGAATTTCTTTTTGATGTTCTTTCATAATGAGATTGTAGATTAAGTTTTTTATTATTTGAATAACTTGTCTAAATCATTGGGAGACGTGCGCCAGTAGTCAATCGTTGTAAATTTGCAGCGATTGAATACTTTGGGTTTGGCTTATTTAGCGATTTTTTCAGCATCTTCTTTGTTTTGAAGTTCTAATTGATTATATACCCAATTCGGCATAGCATTATCCTTTCATTAATATTTTGAAATAGTATGCTTTTTGAATTTCAAGCATATAATCTCAAAATATCTCCCGTGGAGGCAAGACGGCGGTGTTCATTTGTATGGGAAAAAATATAGGAGCAAGAACTTTTTACAGTTCAAGCTCCTATATCTTATAGGTTAGTCATCGAATCCACCCTGAACGGTTCCCCTACGGTGTCCCGGAAGGTTAGCTTCTGGGTCGTACGGTGGAACCTGAGCTTCACCGACAACTTCATAGGTGAACGTATGGGTACGCATGTTGATGGTGTAGTAGCCACGAAGCATATGATGGCAATCATTTAGATTGGCGCGAAGCATTTTGATGTCATATGGCTTTACATTGTCTACAAAAAACATTCGAGCTGTATCCTTAGTATATGTTACACTGCGATTACCAGCGTTAATTGTGCCGTATTTGAAAGGATCCATTATAACATCATGTCCACGCCATTCATCTTCAACGCTATAGGCGAATCGATAGCCAATTGGCATTAAACCAGTCTTAAACACATCGTTTGCCGGCTGAGGTGCTGGTGGAACAGGATGTGGAGCAGGGTCAACTGGATGTGCTGGATGATTGTTATGATGATGTGGGTGAGGGGTTACAGGATTAGGTTGCGGCGGTGTTGAAGGGTTCGGCTTAGGGGTTACAGGATTAGGCTTAGGTTGAGGAACAACTGGTTTTGGTTGCGGCTTTGGAGTTGGATTACTTTCATTATGAGTTTGCGCATTACTATGAGGTTGATGCGTGGTTGCGTTTTTGTGTGGATTGCTTGTATTAGTGCTACCAGTATGACCCTGAGGTGTTTTATTTACTGAGAAATTTTCAACAGGTGCTGCTACATGACGAATATCGGCAAACGTCTTAATATTCTTAGCAACAGTTTCGGCAATAGCTTTTCCTGTTTCACCAGACAGAGATGCGTCACCGTTCTTTAGAGCGGTCTTTACAAAGTCTGCGTAACGATTTACACGGGATTCATCAACGATTTTAGCGCCGAGTTTGTCAGCAAAGCTAACTTCGATCTTATTGTCGTTGTTCTTATTGATGTCGATTCCACCATCGAAATAGTTAGAATCAGTTGCAAGAACACTGCCGTCAGACAACATGCAGTCAGACATTTCAACCTTGTAGTGACCAGGCTTCATGCTGATAATATCCGGCTTGTCATTTGCGACAACGGCGTGATAGAAGTCAACGTCCTTATTATTTTCATCATCACCGGTGAAGTGCATAATTACAGGAGAGGAAGCGGAATCGAAGTCATCGTTTGCAGTGATGAGGAATTCGACCTTATATTCGCTTAACTTTTTTACTCTTTGGTCTTCTGTTTTTGTTGCGCTGCTTTTTACACTATTCGATCCGCAAGAGCTTAGCGAGCATGCTAATCCAACTACGCTTAACGAAACAATCACGCCAGATACAATTTTTTTGAATGGTAAAGACATATTAGAGTGAATGTTTTTACCGTTACCTAAATTTTGTAACATGGTATTCCCCTGATTCATATTGTATTTTGTTGATACAAAAAAGCTTTAGCCCCCTGTATCAAAGCCGTGTATAGTATACGCTTGCTTATTGCAGCGCGTCAATATGAACGCCAACTATAAATCTGTAAAAATAAATCTGTAAAAATAAAGGCTAATATTTGCGATTATTCCGCTTAAAATAGTCTTTCACAAATTCTTCAACAGATAAGAATGTATCTTCATAACCCAACTTTTCGCACAGTTTTACAACATCTGGCTTGTAGAGTTGTGCACTAGAAAGTATGTCATCTCGCATAAAAGCTTCGCGCGCGCTTCCGTCAAAAATAATCTGACCATTTGAAAGCACAACAACGCGTTTGAATACTCGAGATACAAAATCCATATCGTGTAGAACTGCTATCACGATTTTCCCTTGGCAAACTAATCTTTTAATAATTGATTCAATGCAACGTTTTCCATTATCATCCTGAGCGATAGTAGGCTCATCTAAAATAACTACCTGCGTATCCATTGCTAAAATTGATGCAATAGAGATCATTTTTCTTTCGCAAAGACTCAAATCGTAAGGATTTATTTCGCTTTTATCTAAAAGTCCTACAAGTTTTAGACTTTCTTTTGCTTGGAGCAATGCCTGATCTTTACTAATTCCAATTTTTAAAAGTCCAAACATTACTTCACGTATAACAGATGATTCAAAAATCTGGTCATCTGGATTTTGGAATACGAAACCAATATTTTTAGCAAGAGAAGGAACGCTACGTTTTGAAATATCTTCACCATTTAATAAGACACTTCCAGATTTTGGCGTAAGAAGTCCTCTAAGTATTTTTAGCAAAGTTGTTTTTCCAGTGCCATTTCGACCTATAATTGCGCAGGCTCCAGGCGTAAAAGATAAATTTAGATTATTGAATATTTGCGTTTTTGGAGCATAAGAATAAGATACGTTTCGTATTTCAATAGTAGGAGTCATTATAAGCGATTCCCTTCGTGCGAGCTTAAAATGTGTGACGTTTGCTCAAGAGTTATCGGGTATAAACCATTATTGTCTTTTTTGACAAGTTTTTTGCAAATTTGAGTATAAATAGGAGGATTTACTCCATGTTCTTCTAAATCTTCGCGAGAAAATATTTTCTGCGGAGTGTCAAAATCAATGAGTTTTCCTTCGCTTAAAAGCATTACGCGATCGCTGTATTGCGCGATTTTTCCCATTTTATGCTCAACCATAATAATAGTTTGACCGTGATTTTTTAAGGATTCTACTACTTTAAAAACTTCTTCAGAACCTTTAGGGTCAAGCTGTGAAGTAGGCTCGTCTAAAATTATTATTTCTGGTTGCATAACTAAAATGCCTGCAATAGACATTCGTTGCATTTGACCGCCAGATAAATCGTATGGAGAGCAATCTCTAAGATGTGAAATGTTAAGCATCTCCATAATTTTCTCTACGCGATTTTGCATCTCGTTTTGCTCAATTCCAATGTTTTCAAGTCCGAAAGCGATTTCCTCGTACACAGTAAGTTTTGATCCTGTAATTTGATTAAAAGGATTTTGGAAAACTAGCCCAACTTTTTTGCAAAGATTGTCTATTGGAGTAGTTTTCACATTAAGACCGTCTACTTCAACCTTGCCACCGTATGCACCATGATAAAGATTAGGAACAAGACCTAAAATAGCTTGCGATAACGTTGATTTTCCAGCCCCATTAGCGCCTATTATTCCAATAAATTCGCCTTTATTGATATCGCAAGAAATGTCATCTAGTGCAAGAGTTTTACTATAAGGATAGCGATATTTTAAGTGCTCTATATGAATAGCTGCCATGCTATATATCCTAAATTATGAAGTAGTGCATAAAGAGTAGCTGCGATTATCGCAATGCAACAAACGCATAAAAATAGCGTATTGTATTTATTTGGCTTAAATGGTTTTATGAATGTTCTTTGTCTGTTGCATGAAAATCCGCGAACTTCTAAAGCTATAGTTCTTTCTTTAGAGCTCATAAACGAAGACATTATTATTGGTGATATTAAAGGCAAGAAAGCTTTGAAGCGCGTTATAAGAGAACCTTTTGTTTGCAATCCTCTACTTCTTTGCGCGTCAACTATAGTCGAAGTTTGTTGTGTTATTTGAGGAATAATTTGAAATAGTGAAACGAAAACATAACCAATTTTAGGTGGAAAACCTGCTTGTATCATTTCTTGCATCATGTCTGAAGGTTTAGTCGTTAGTGTTAGAACGCAAAACGCGAATGAAATATTTAATATATTGAGCACAATTTTCATTGCGAATTCGAAACCTTCTTTGCGAGCAATCAAAGGTCCTAGTTTGAATAAAATCGTATAGTTTCCTGATCTGAAGAAAGTTTGAACTATAAAAATAGTTATAATAATAAATCCAGTAACTTGTATTACGATTTTTATTTTTGCTAGAACCTTTGATGTTGCAAGTAATATTAAGCTCAAAATAATGAAGAAAATGAAAGAAGTATATCCTCCAATCAAACTTGGCGTACTTATTGCGCATATTATGTATGCAAGTTTGGTTTTTGCATATAGTCCATTTAGAAATGAATGCTTATCTTCAAATAGGCTGATGCTTTTCATTTTATCTCGTCTTATTGAGCTTATATTAAAGCTTGAGGTTTATGTGCTTTATGCTTAAACATTTATTTATAAACACTTAAATATTTATTGATAAACGTTTAAGCATAATTCGTTTATTTTTTATTTAATATTTCTTGTTTTTATTCATCAAGATTTTCATCATTAGATTGATAAATAGATATTAAACTTTTAGGTAGAACTTTATAAATTCCGGCTGCTACGAACAAAACAACAATCTTGTCTGGTATATCTATAACAAGCTCATCTACGAATGATGCAAAGAATCCTTTTGAACCCATTGCTGCAAAAATAGCGTCACCCCAAACATTTCCGGTAGTTCCGCCCCAATAAATCATGTTTAGAGGCGTAGAAATGATTACGGATATAGCTGCAACAATAAGACTTGTTATAAGAATGCGGTGCCATTTGTTCATATATTGCAATCTTGCAGCAATTCCAACGCTTACTCCAATTGCAGCAGCAGTGATTCCATAAACTGTAGAAATTGGATCAGCTGTTAAACCGTAAATAATGTGAGTTAAAAGTCCAGTGATTCCGCCTACGATTGGTCCTGCTAAGCATGCTGAAATGCAAGTGCCTAATGATCCAAGCCAAAGAGGTAGTTTTAACATGCTAGCGAATAGTTTTGCAACATAGTTTATTCCAATAGCTGCAGGAATTAGCACGAGTGAAGCAGTAGTTAATTTTATGCTCCAAATATTTTTTGAAGGATTAAACATTTAGAGTCTCCTATCAAAATATGAATAAATTCAAGTTCATTATACGCTTTGCTAAATGTTATTAAAGTACTTGAAAAATAATGTGTTATAAATTGTAGTCTTGTTTATTTTTTGTTATTTAAACTGATTCTTTATTATTTGTTTTGTATTAAATTTTTGCGGAAAATAATCACAGCTATATCACTTCTCTAGCAAAATCAAAGTGGTTCTTATTCAACTATTTCAAATTCAACTATCAAAAATTCTAGTATTCCAAATAATGATTATTTATGATAAAAAAATATAAGAGCCTTTTATATTTTATAAAAATTTTGTTATAAAAATGTTGCAATTATAAAAGGGAGATGACGATGAATGTAAAGCATAGTAGCGTATTTACAAATCCAGAAGTTTTAAACAAACTAGCGCAAATAGAACAATCTACCCAGATGCAAGGGAAATTAAATGAGTTAAAAGAAGGTGTAAAAAGTAATTCTTTTGAGCCTGCTCGCTTAATTCCGTTTATACCGTTAATAATTGTTTTAATTGTAGTATATAAGTATTTCCCCAATATTGATTACTCTCGTTATAAATATTACCTACTCATAATGGTTGCTTTTGTATTTTGTTTAGTAGGTAAGTTTTTCGAGAAGAAAAAGGTTGATGTAGATTCTTTATATTCAAATAATGTTTTAACGCCGATTTTGAATGCGATTCTGCCTGGAACAGTATTAAACAATTCTGAAGGAATTGATGACGATATTTTTGCTAATCTTCTACCAATATCTAGTATCTATTATTCAAGTCGCCACATAATTTTTGGCGATGAATTCAAAACTGAATTTTCAAACATGCAAGCAATGCACACTTCTATAAGTGAAAGTGGAAAAACTATTAAGAAAACGGATTTTATTGGGCAAGTTTTATTGATAAATTCAAAAACCAATATAAATGGTCATATTAGAATCGTTCCTGTTACTGGGAAGAACTTTATGGGGCAAAAACTAAATGGATACTATGGTAGAAAAATGAAAGAGGAGAGCGAAGTTCAAACAGAATCCATTGAATTTAACAACTCGTATTCAATCTTTTCTACAGACGATTTTTATACAAAACTGGTATTAGATCCAAGTTTTATAGAAGTATTGAATAATTTGCAAAAAAGAATGAGAGTTTGCATATATTTAGATAGTGAGCATATTATTGCAGCTTTTGACTCTGGTCGGTATCTATTAGGCACTCCTGGAAAATCTGGAGTAGAAAACCTATCT
Organism: uncultured Gardnerella sp.; assembly: GCF_947280595.1. NCBI lineage: Bacteria > Bacillati > Actinomycetota > Actinomycetes > Bifidobacteriales > Bifidobacteriaceae > Gardnerella > uncultured Gardnerella sp. The sequence goes on from NZ_CAMYOS010000017.1 coordinate 20,830, forward strand.
TTAATAAGAGAATATGCAAGATTTAGAGATGTTTTGGCTGAATATTACGAAATAATCAGACTGATTAACGAGAAATTGCAAAACTAAAGAAAACTAAAACTAAAGAAAACTAAAACTATAAAAACTAATAATAGAGAAACTAAGATTATAAAAAATTAAGATTATAAAAAACTAAGACAAGAGAAAGACTAAAACTAAAGGAGATATTATGGATATAAACACTTTTCTAATTGGTGTTGCAGTAGTGATTGTAGCGCTTATTGCTTGGTTTATTGGCACGTTAAATAGGCTAAGAAAATACAGGGTGATTATAGAAGAGTCGCAGAAAAATGTTGATATTGCGCTCGCTAAAAGATACGATACGATTTGCCAAATGCTCAAAGTTGCGCAGTCATTTGCAAAATACGAAAAAACAACCTTAGTAGATTTGGTTAGTTTAAGAGGGGGCTTAAGCTCTGTGGATTCTGGTTCTGTAATAAAAAATCAGAATCATGCAATAGGGAAGATTTATGCATTGGCGGAAGCTTACCCGGAATTAAAATCTTCTGAGCAGTTTTTGAATTTGCAAGAGGAAATAAACGATGAAAACGAGCAGCTTGCTGCAGCAAAAAGAATCGTAAATAGTAATATCAGCGTTCTTAATCAAAATATTGTTACTTTCCCAGTATCTCTTATTGCAGGCTTAAGCGGAATAAAGCAGATGGATTTTCTTGACGAAGATGATCTAAGCAACAAGAAGAATATAGATAGCATATTGTGTTAGATAGAATATTGTGCTAGATAATTCGTTTAATAGCTTGATTAACAATATGCAGTAGTCATTAAGTGCAAAATTGCAGCGATTGGCTACTTTGGATATTGAGAGTTTAAATTATCCAGATTATAATAGTAGCCATTAAGTGCAGATTTGCAGCGATTGGCTACTTGGGATTGACTAGTTATGCTTGCTTCTTGCATTGCTTGCGGAAAGATTTGCATAACAATAAGAGCTTTGTATAGCGGTATCGCGGTATGTTCGCATAATACGCTTATTGAAAGGATACTAGATATGCCTGTTAAAGAAATAAAGAGAGACTATTATATTCAAAAGCTCGCGTCTGCAAAAAATAATGGTCTTATCAAGGTAATATCTGGCATGCGCAGATGTGGAAAAACGTATATTTTGATGAAACTATTTTATGATTATTTGATTGCGGATGGCATAGAAGATAATCATATTATCCGCATAGCACTAGATGATAGAAGGAATAAAGACTTGCGTAACCCTGATAATATTCTTGCGCATGTTGATGAGCTTCTGAAAGACGATAAGACATACTATCTGTTTATTGATGAAGTTCAAATGATGGACGATTTTGTAGATGTGCTTAATAGTTTTTTGCATATTAGTAATCTAGATGTTTACGTTAGCGGTAGTAATTCTAAATTCCTTTCATCGGATATTGTTACAGAGTTTAGAGGAAGAAGTGATCAGATTAGAATTTACCCTCTTTCGTTTTCTGAATTCATGTCTGTTAGTGAAAAGGATGAACGAGATGCTTGGGAAGAATATTGGAGATTTGGCGGCCTTCCTCAAGCTGTTTTAATGGAAAACGATGAGCAGAAACGTGAGTTTCTTCAATCAGTTTTTGAAAATACGTATAAAAGAGATATTCTTGACCGTCATGCAATACGAAAAAGAAGTGAACTTGATGATGTTACTAGGGTAGTTGCTTCTTCTATTGGTGCTTTAACTAGTACTAGAAAAATTGTGCAAACGTTTAAATCAGTTTCACAGGTCTCAACTACAAGAACGACTGTTGAAAGATATATTTCTTATTTAGAAGATTCGTTCCTTTTAGAGAGCGCTATTCGATATGACATTAAAGGCAGGAAGTATATAGGTAGTCCTGTGAAGTATTATTTTACGGATCTTGGCGTAAGGAATGCGCTTCTTGATTTTAGGCAGATGGAAGAAACTCACATAATGGAAAATATTATTTACAATGAGCTAAAACGTCTCGGTTACAAGGTGGATGTTGGTAGTGTGCAGGTTAGTGAAGTGAATAAAAATGGCAAATCAGTTCGCAAACAAACAGAAGTTGATTTTGTTGTAAATAAGGCAGATCAAAGATTTTATATTCAATCTGCACTTGCTCTACCTACTAGAGAGAAGACGTTGCAAGAAGAAAAGTCTTTGATGAATATTAGTGATGCGTTCCGTAAGATTATTCTTGTTGCCGGTAGCGTGAAGCCTTGGCACACTGAGGAAGGTGTTCTTGTATTGGGATTACTGAATTTTCTTCTTAATCCTGAAACTATTTACTTGTAGGGCTTTATGATTTTTAACAGCTGAGCTGTCGCTAATAGCCATTAAGTGCAAAATTGCATCGATTGGCTACTTTGTGATTTTGTGCGATAATGCGCATACTGGTATATAGGATTGAATGGCTTGTAGAATTAGTTGATTGTATGACGGAGTTGATTGTATGACGGAGTTGATTGTATGACGGAGTTGATTGTATGACAGAATATGATTTACCGATTTTAGAGTATGATTCCGATAAAAGTGCAGTTTTAATGCCAAAACACGATAATATTTCTGTTCAGCTTCCATCTAAAGCGGTTTTTGCTTTCTTAGGCGATGAAATTGATCAGTATGCTTTAAGTAGGAAAGCCACGATTGTAGCAAATTTTGAATCTGCGACTAAAAAATATCCGATATATGTTTTGGAAGAAAAAGTAAAGAAAAGAGTAGGGGATAAAGCAGATGAGAATGCGGATGGGAAAGCAAATGAAAAAGTAAGGCAGAACGTAAGTGAGAAAACAAACAGTGAAGTAGAAGAAGAGCCGCAAAAAATCTGCTTAGTACAGGCTCCAGTTGGCGCTCCTGCCGCTGTTCAGATATTGGATTGGTTGATTTCTTACGGCGTTAGGGAAGTTGTTAGTGCTGGTTCTTGCGGATCGCTAGTTGATTATGCGGAAAACGTTTTTCTGGTTCCGTATAAAGCTTTAAGGGATGAGGGGACTTCTTATCATTATTTGCCTCCAAGTCGTTATGTTGACGTTTCAGAGCGTTCGAGGCATGCTATTTTGCAAACTTTGCAGGCGCATAATTTGCCTTATCATGAAGTTAAGACGTGGACTACGGATGGGTTTTTCCGTGAAACTAAGACGAAAGTTGCTAACCGTAAGCAGGAGGGATGCGCGGTTGTGGAGATGGAGTGTTCCGCTTTAGCGGCGTGTGCGCAAATGCGCGAGATTGTTTGGGGTGAGATTCTTTATACTGCAGATACTTTGCACGATGTTGAAAATTATGATGAGCGAAATTGGGGTGGAGATTCTAAAGCGTATGCTCTTGAGCTTTGTATTGAAGCAGTGTTGCGAATTTGACACGTTTATGCTGATATTGCATATGAAATCAGCGTTTTAATTTGATTTTTTTTTTAACTCTATGCTTATTATTTCTGTCAAGAATTACGTATAAATGCGTTTAAGTATTTATAGGTGTAATTAAGCATGATAAGTATGATAATGTTACTTTCAATGTTCTGTAGCGAGTGAATAAGCAAATAGCTTATGAAAATGCTAGTTACGAAAATGCTATTAGAGAAGAGATAGTAGAAATACTAGAACTATTAAAGATAGTAAAAACATAAGAGATATATAAGGGAAGTGAGAGGTAGTGAGAATGAGCAAAACTGACAACGCGGCAAATCATAATTCACTTGCAAATCAAAATATTGCAGCTAATCAGCAATCGCCCGAGAATCAGCAATCGCCCAAACTACATCCTGATGTAAAAAATTACGTAAAACTATTTTTCAAAGAAAACAAGTTTGTAGCTTTTCTTTCTATGATAGTTTTTATTGCCTTGTCTATGATTTACACTGCTATTTCTTGGATTTTGCAAATTATTTTCGACTATATGGCTGGCAAAGGAAATTTCTCTTTAACTGCTATTTTGCTGCTTGTTGTTTTCTTTATGCTTGCAATCTCTCTGATTTTCGCATTGAAGCGCAGTGCGTACCCTCGTTTTCTTGAAAAAGCAATGAACCAGTATAAAGAGTCTGTTATTAAGAAGCTTTTAAAAAAGAGTTATAGTGATTTTTCGCTTGCTAATTCCGGAACGTATCTTTCTGTACTCACTAATGATTGCGAGCGTATTCAAGAAAAGTATTTGAAGAAGATTTTTGATTTTGTTCAAGACGTTCTTATGCTTGTGAGCTCTCTAGCTCTTATGATTTACTACAGTCCGCTGCTCACTGTTATTGCTCTTGTTATCTCTGTGCTTCCTATGGCGTGCTCGATTCTTACGGCTAACGGAATTGCTATTCGTGAGGAGCAGGTTTCTAAGTCGAATGAGTCTTACACAGCTTTGACGAAGGATGTTTTGAACGGCGTTTCGGTTATTAAGAGTTTTAAGGCGGAGCAGGAGGTTATTGATCGCTACAAAAATCAGTCGATGGAGCTTGAGCATACGAAGAATCTTCGCGAGAAAACGATGACTACCGTTTCTGCTCTTGGCACAATTTCAAGTCTTGGAACTCAGCTTGGCGTGATGCTTGTTGGCGCTTGGATGGTTAACGCTCACGTTGGTGTTATTACTGCTGGCATGGTTTTAGCTTTCACTAATTTGATGAATGGAGTGCTTCAGCCAATTGCAAGTCTTCCGCAAATGCTTGGCGAGATGAAGGGCGCTAAGAAGCTTATTAGTAAGATGGCTGATTATATGAGTAACGCTAAGGAAGATTTTGGCGAGAAAATTGGCGATTCTATTAAAAGCGTTGTTTTGCGCGATGTTTCGTACGCTTATGACGCGGATCATAAAGTTTTGAAAAACGTGAGTCTAACTTTGCAAGCTGGAAAATCTTACGCGATAGTAGGACCAAGTGGCGCTGGTAAGAGTAGTTTGATTAATCTGCTTATGGGATACTACAAGGATTATGAAGGTAGCGTGCAGCTGAATAATCACGAGCTTAGCAATGTGAGCAAGAGTTCACTTTACGATAAGACGACTCTTATGCAGCAGTCTGTGTTTATGTTTGATGCTTCGATTTTAGATAATATTACGCTTTTTAAGCCATTCCAGGATGCACAAGTGGATCGCGTGATTCACTTGGCTGGTTTGGATGATTTGATTGCAGCTAAAGGCAAGGATTATCAGTGCGGCGAGAATGGTTGTCATCTTTCTGGCGGAGAAAAGCAGCGTATTGCTATTGCTCGAAGCTTGCTTAAAAAGTCCGAGATTCTGTTGGTTGATGAGGCAACGAGCGCGTTAGATAACGAGACGAGCGTGAACGTAACGCAGTCTATTTTGGATTTGCAAGGAATTCTTCGACTTGTTGTAACT
>NZ_CAMYOS010000018.1:0-18775 GCF_947280595.1 uncultured Gardnerella sp.
TATTCAACCCATAGCACATTGGTGTCATCGGTAGCATACAGTTTTTTGGCTTTGCCTTCATACAACTTGTCAAGTTTTTCCATTGACTCGCCTCTCTTTGTGCATCTATAGTTGCAGGCGCAAACCAACAATATTTGTAGGTTTACCTGACCGTGGCCAGCACGTTTAGACTAACAATTGTCACCTACATTTTTATTACTTAATTATTGGAAATAAACGATTTGTAAATTTGTATATTCCTTTATTTTCAATGTCTTTAACATATGTTTAGGCATTTTGGAGTATAGAAGCGATGCGTGTCGCGTTATGTCGAGCGTAACTTTCAGTTCGACCTGTTGCTAATGCGACTGCCATTCTTCTATGTCCATGAACTTCAGGTTTGTTGAAAATGCGAATATTTAATCGCGTATTTTCGTTTTCTTGTTTTTGTGAATCAAAATTTTCTAGTTGTTCTAAATCTAGAGCGTTGTTAAGGTTGGTAAAGCCAACAGGTCCATCCCCATTTACTACGATTGCGCAACTTGCAGCTACTTCATTTTTGCGAAGAGAAAGTGCAACGTGGCTGCGAGTAATTGGTACACCTAATATAGCTAAAACGTGAAGAGCAAATTCGCTATAATATTGAGAAATCATTGTAACCATGCCTGTGTCATGTGGGCGAGGTGAAAGCTCATTAAATAGTAGAGAACCATCTTTTAGTACAAATAACTCCACTCCATAAACGCCCCAACCTTTTTCGCCTTTTTCTTGAGCTAAATTAGTGAGTCCTTCTACTGCTGTTTTTGCTATTTCTTTCGCTTGAATGCGTATATTTTCTGGAATGTTAGCTGGCTGCCATGATTCTTTATAGTCGCCATTTTCTTGGCACTGTGCTATGGGTTCACAAGTTATGATTCCAGCACAAGAGCTTACTGTTAGTACAGTTAATTCATAATCTAGTGGAGCTAAAGATTCGACTATAACGCGTGAATTATTATTTGATTTAGAAGATGCTGCACGGCGACCATGTTGTGCTTCATTCCAAGCATCAAGTAATGATTCTGGTTTTCTAACTATTGACTGTCCGTGTCCTGAAGAGCTCATGACTGGTTTTACTACGCAAGGGTAACCAATTTGTTTTGCACTTTCGCATAGTTCTTCATAGTTTGATGCAAAACGATACGGGGTAGTTGGTAAATTTAAATCCTCGTGAGCGATTCTACGCAGCTTTTCACGATCCATTGCTATTGATGCAATATTGGAACTTGGAACTACTTGAATATTATCTTTTTTAGCATTAAATAATACTTCTGTTGCTATTGCTTCTACTTCAGGAATAATAATATCTGGTTTTATTTCTTCAATAAGAGCGCTTAATAATGAGCTGTTAGTCATATCTAATACGCGTGCAACATGTGCAACTTGCATTGCTGGAGCATTTTCGTAGCTGTCTGCTGCGCATACTCTTACACCTAATCGCATTAGTTCAATTGCTATTTCTTTTCCTAATTCTCCTGATCCAAGAAGTAATGCAGTTGTGTTATTTTTTTGCGTAATTGAGCCAAAAATGCGATTGGTTGAATCATTTTTTTGTGCGTAATCGTAAGAACTCATACGTCTATTGTGTCATTGAGTATTGAATTTAGATATTTGAATAGCGACTCGCCGAGAAACATCCACTAGCAGAAAATAAAAAAATAGTGTATAGTATCCCTTTGTTGTGTGAATTTTTCACACATATGGTGGCTATAGCTCAGTCGGTAGAGCATCTGATTGTGGTTCAGAAGGTCGCGCGTTCAAGCCGCGTTAGCCACCCCACTTATTTAAACGGCTTTTTAGCCGTTTTTTTTTTATGGTTTTGTGGAATAACCCGGAATAACCCGTTTTTGTGGAATAACCCCGAATTTGCATGTTAATTAACACGCATTACGTTTTAGAGTATTTTGTGGAGTAATCTGAGTAAAATGTAAAAAGGTTGGTGAATAAGGATATTTGCGTTTAAGGAGTAATATATGGCAGACAAAAAGTCGTCATCTGAAGCTTGGTGGAAGTCTACTTTACTTTTTATTCCGCGCCTTATTGGTAAGATTGTGCGCTCGCTTTTTGGTGTAGGTGAATATGATGAAGCATACAGAAGAGATGGGCTTTGTTTTATTATGCTTGCATTTTCAGTGCTGTTTTGTGCATCTGAATGGTTTAGAGTAAAAGGCTTTATTGGTGTTTGGTTACATATTTTAGCTTCTAGCATTTTAGGTGTAATGAGTGTGATTTTGCCTGTATTGCTAGTTGTTGTTGCGATTAGATTGATGAGAAATAGCGGAGTAGGCTCTGGTAATACTCGCGTTATTGGCGGATTCTTTTTGCTATTGTTGTCGATTTGCTCAATTATAGACATATCTTGCGTGCCTAATAATGCTTCTTTTAATATGAGTAATTTGCAAAAAGCTGGAGGATTATTTGGATTTGTTTTAGGTTCGCCTTTTTCATGGGGACTTTCTCGCACTTTTGCGCTAGTTCTGTTTACGCTTATTTTGCTATTTTCGTTATTGTTAATATCTAGATTGCATGTTACTGATATTTCTGCTTTCTTTATGCGTGTAATCAAAAATAATTCGAAAAAGTCTTCTGATAAGTCTTCCGATAAGTCTTCTGAAAAATCGCATAAAGATTCTCGATTAGTTAGTAGTTCCTCCGATTATGCTGATAATACGAGTAATTCAAACGGTGACGCTTTGGAGTTTGCTGAAGGTGTTCCTACTCACGAAATTAGCGATGAACAAGAAGTTAATGAAACTAAGCCTTCATTATTTAAATGGATTAGATCGTTGTTTAATTCAAAGAATAAGAATGATAATAAAGAATTACTTGATAAGTATGCAGGGGATGATGCTTTTGATTCTGCTGCTTTCGTTCATGGTGTATCTAATGAAGAACCTGTTAATCACACTCGAAGAATAGCAAGTAATAATCCGTCTTATGAATCTAGAGTCAATGATGATTCTAGATATGATGATTCTGTCGGAAGCACAGTTCCTGTAGATGTTCCTAGTGATTCTAATCTAAGCGCTTCTTCCAAGATGAGCATTGATGAATTTCCTAAAGCTCCAATGAGTTCTTTGGGATCTATGGCGGGGGCAGCTCCAGTTGCTTCATCGCTAGATCCTTGGAGTGCTATTCCAGAAGAGCAAATGGAAGGATATAGAAAATCTCAAGAGCAGAATGAAAATGGTTATTCTATTGCAAGCCAGAGTAATTCTGCTAATTCTGCTAATTCTGCTAACAATTCTTATAATCACGAAAATTCTGCTAACAATACAAGTGATGCAAATTTGGAAGATAAGCCATATGTTCTTCCGGATATGAATTTATTGGCTCATGGGAAACCTCATGTTGCTCGTACTGTTGCAAATGATAATGTGATTCGTGCTCTGACTTCTACTTTTGAGCAATTTGATGTTGATGCTCACGTTATTGGATTCCTTAGAGGTCCATCTGTTACGCAGTACGAGGTAGAGCTTGGACCGGGTGTAAAAGTTGAAAAAGTCACGAATTTGCAAAAAAATATTGCTTACGCTGTAGCTAGTACTGATGTGCGTATTTTGTCGCCAATTCCAGGAAAATCTGCTATTGGTATTGAAATTCCAAATGTTGATCGCGAAATCGTTCATTTGGGAGATGTTTTGCGCTCTGAGAAAGCAATGCAGGATCCTAATCCTATGCTTACAGGCGTTGGAAAAGACGTTGAAGGTCATTTTGTAACGGCTGCTCTAGATAAAATGCCGCATTTGCTTGTAGCTGGTGCAACTGGCTCTGGTAAGTCGAGTTTTATTAACTCAATGCTTACGTCAATTATTATGAGAGCTACTCCTGAGCAAGTTCGTATGATTATGGTTGATCCTAAGCGCGTGGAGCTTTCTGCGTACGCTGGCATTCCACATTTGCTTACACCTATTATCACTGATCCTAAGAAGGCAGCTCAAGCTCTTGAGTGGGTTGTTAAAGAGATGGATGCTCGCTACGACGACTTGCAATTCTTCGGTTTCCGTCATGTAAAGGATTTCAATAAGGCTGTTCGCGAAGGAAAGGTTCATGCTCCAGCTGGCTCTGAGCGAAAAGTTGCTCCATACCCGTATTTGCTTGTTGTTGTGGACGAGATGGCTGATTTAATGATGGTTGCTAAGAATGATGTTGAAAGTTCTATTCAACGTATTACTCAGCTTGCTCGAGCTGCAGGTGTGCATTTAGTTCTTGCTACTCAGCGACCTTCAGTGGATGTTGTAACTGGCTTAATTAAAGCAAATATTCCTTCTCGTTTGGCTTTTGCTACTTCGTCTGCAACAGATTCCAGAGTTATTCTCGATACAGTTGGAGCAGAAACTCTTATTGGTCAGGGAGATGCTTTATTCCTTCCAATGGGAGCTGCTAAACCTCAACGCGTGCAAGGTTCATGGGTGAGTGAATCTGAGATTCGTAAAGCTGTAGAGTATGTTCGCACTCAGCGCAAGCCTAAGTATCGTGAAGATATTGAGCAAATGGCTCAAAAGGCAGATGCTCAAGCTCAAAATAAGCTTAAAACAAGCGATATTGGCGATGATATGGATGAGTTGTTGCAGGCTGCAGAGCTTGTTGTTGGATCGCAATTTGGCTCAACTTCAATGCTTCAGCGAAAGCTACGTGTTGGATTTGCTAAAGCAGGTCGTTTGATGGATTTGCTGGAATCTCGTGGTGTAGTTGGTCCTTCTGAAGGTTCTAAAGCTCGTGAAGTTTTGGTTCAGCCGGAAGACTTGCAAAAAGTTTTGGCTTTTATTCGCGGGGAATCTGATTCTATCGATTAGTATAGGTTTTGCGTTTGCTATACCATATTTGTATAGCTGTTAGGGAGGTACATAAATGAGAAAAAGCGTTAAGTTTTCTTTGTTTGATGGTTGGAATTATGCGCCTAATATAGTTACATATGTTCGCATTGTGCTTGCGATTGTATTTATTGGTTTATATCTTGCTTCTGGTGCATATGGTGTTCATTCTGTTGGTGCGCGTTGGGGAGCATTTGTTATTTTTGCATTAGCTGCATCAACAGATAAATTAGATGGCTATTTGGCTCGTAAATATAATCAAGTTACTGAGTTAGGTAAATTATTAGATCCTATTGCTGATAAGCTTTTAATATTATCTGCTTTAATTATTGGTGCAATATTTTCTGAAATACCATGGATTGTCACATTGCTGTTTGTTGTTCGTGAAATTGGTATAACTGTTTTGCGTTTTTATGTTATTAAAAGAGGTGGTAAGGTAATTGCTGCTTCCTCTCTTGGCAAATATAAGACTGTTGCTCAATCTTTAGGTCTTGCGCTTATTCTTCTTCCTGTTGTAAATACTATTGTTAATTTAAGAAAAATATCTGCGTTTGGTATAGCATATCTTGCGCTTGCTGATGCTTTGATTTATATTGCATTGCTTTTAGCTCTATGCTCTGGTTATACATACACTAAAGGTGCTTTTGCTGCGCTTAGTGCTTTAAAAGATGGGGATCGCGGAGTTGTTGATGTTGAATCTACTTTAGTTTCTGAAACTTCTGAAGATGATTTGAATTCTGTGGATTCTGAAGAATCTTTTACGAGTAAATCTGGTAAATCCTCTAAATCTGGTAGTGATAATTTAGAAACTGAAGAATTTTGATTTTGATTTAGAACCTGATTTTGATTTTAATGGAAGATGATTGAAATGCACAGTGACGCATCTGTTGTTATTGAATATTGTGCGCAAAATCGTTTGCATGTTGCTGCATCTGAATCTTTGACTGGTGGTTTGCTTGCTAATGCTTTTGTTAGTGTTCCTGGTGCTTCACAAGTGTTTTTAGGCTCTGCTGTAACGTATGATATTCACGCGAAAGCAAAGATTCTTGGAGTAGATGCTGATTTTCTTAAATCGCATGGTGCTGTGAATGCTTCAGTTGCAAAACTTATGGCTATTGGAACTGCGAGATTATATAGCGGCTCTGGTTGGGATTATAAAAATAAAAGCTGTGAGAAAGATTTACAAGATTCCAATTTTCCTGTAATAGGACTTTCTACTACTGGTGTTGCAGGTCCTGGTCCGGATTATGATGGCAAGCCTGCAGGCTTGGCTTATATTGGTATTTTTTTGCCTAAATCAGTTATGCTTTCTGTATTTTTAGATAGTGAATCGTTGAATAATTCTTTTAATAAAAAAATATTGCATATTAAAAGTATTGAAAACTATTCGAATTTGGATGTGTGTGAATCTGATTCCGGAACGTTTATTTCTTGCGAATTGCAAAATAGTGGTAGTCGTGAAGAAGTTCGTAATAGTGTTGTTCAAAAGTTGATTAAATTGTTGTATTTATTGCTATGTAAGGATTGTGAAAGCGTTGCGTGAACGTGAATTTTGGGAACTTCTTGAAGAAGTTTTTGGCAGTAGCCTTGGGCGTAGCATAGCTAAGGATCAATGTTTGCAAAAACTTGATGGTATGAATGTTTGCCAAGCTTTGCAAGCAGGTATTGAGCCGAGGGTTGTTTGGAACGTTTTATGTGATCATATGGGAATTCCAGATAATAAAAGATGGGGTAAAGATCATAATGCTCCGCCTATGCCTGCTGCATAATTTTTCAAGAGGCTTGAATATTTTAGCGCAACACGCGAAATCGAACAAATGTTCGTAAAGTGTTATATAATACTTTTGTCGGGCTGGTTGCAGCGTGGAAGGCTATGTAAATGTCTTATTGCGTGTGCGTAGTTTATATAAATAAATTGAGCTACGTAAATGCAATGTTACGGACTTCTGACCACATTGCTCTCAAACGCTTGCACAGATGTCATGTGCAGGTTAATCTCATCGATACAGACCGCACATGTGAAAGGAGTAGCAAACATGGTGCAACAAGCAAAATCGAAAACTGCTGCTGGTAGATTGATTGATGCAGATCGCACAGATCCTCGCCGTCAAGCAGCTTTGGAAACTGCTTTAGCGAATGTAGAAAAGCAATACGGAAAAGGTTCTGCTATGCGATTGGGAGATAAACCAATGCAAGATGTGGAAGTTATTCCAACAGGATCTTTGGCGTTAGATATGGCACTTGGCATTGGCGGCGTTCCTCGCGGACGTGTTGTTGAAGTTTATGGTCCAGAATCCTCTGGTAAAACAACTTTGGCATTGCATATTGTTGCTAACGCTCAAAAAAATGGTGGTGTCGCTGCTTTTATTGATGCTGAGCATGCATTAGATCCTGTATATGCGAGAAAGCTTGGAGTAGATACTGATTCGCTTATAGTTTCTCAGCCAGATAATGGCGAACAAGCATTAGAAATTGCTGATATGTTAATACGTTCTGGTGCTTTAGATGTTATTGTTATTGATTCAGTTGCAGCTCTTGTTCCTAAGGCTGAAATTGAAGGTGATATGGGAGATAGCCATGTTGGTTTGCAAGCTCGTTTAATGAGTCAAGCTTTGCGGAAGATGACTGGCGCTTTAGCTCAAGCAGGAACTACTGCAATTTTTATTAACCAGCTTCGTGAAAAAATTGGTGTTTTCTTTGGTAATCCTGAAACAACTACTGGTGGTAAAGCTTTGAAGTTCTACGCTTCAGTGCGTATGGATATTCGCAGAGTTACTACTATTAAAAACGGCGAGGAGGCTGTTGGTAATCGTACTAAAGTAAAGATTGTAAAGAATAAGATGGCTCCTCCTTTCAAATCAGCCGAATTTGATGTACTTTACGGTGAAGGAATTTCCACTGAAGGATCCGTAATTGATATGGCTGTACAATGCGGAGTTATTAAGAAATCTGGATCTTGGTTTACTTATGAAGGTGATCAATTAGGTCAGGGTAGAGAGAATGTTCGTAAGTTCTTGAAAGATAATCCTGCTATTACTGAAGAAATAAGTGATAAAGTTAAAGCTGCTTTTGGACTTATGCGCCCAGAAGATCAATTTGCTGAAAATGATGATGATTTACTAGATAATACATCTGATAAGTCTTCCTCACTTGCTTCTGATAGTGAAAAGTCTTCTAAAACTTCTTCTAAGTCATCTAAGTCTTCTAAAACTTCGAATTCTGAATCTACAGAAGAATCAGATTCGTATTTAGAATCAGGTGAAAACTCTACTGAAGAATAATCTGCCTTTTTGGGTGGTAGTGTAACGCAGTATTCATGAATAGGTGATTGTATAAAGCAATATTGGTAGCGTAAAAATGATTAGTGTTGAAAATTTTCTTCGCAGCCATAAACCTGTTAATTCTTCTTCATACAATAAGAAGTCTATAAAACAGGTTGATACTAGTAAAGCGAATGATTTTGACAGTTGTAAGGAAGCTGCTTTGCGCATATTAGATTATGCTGCAAGATCTTCTTATGATTTGAAAAATAGACTTCTAATAAAAGGTTATGAAGAAAATACTGTTGACACAGTAGTAAATCGCTTAGAAGAATTGCATTTAATAGATGACAAGCGATATATACAAACTTTCATACAATCATGCGCATCTAGAATGCTAGGTGAGCGAGCTACCAGAGTTGAATTACAAAGAAAAGGTATTCCTTTAACTGTTTCATCGCCATTATTACAAGAAGCTAGAGAAAATGGAGTTTTTGAAGAAGCTGCTTGGCAATTAGGTAGGAAAGTTGCTTCAAGAACTAGGAATCTTGACTTATTAGTGCGAAAAAGACGATTCTTTTCAGCTGGAGCTAGAAAAGGGCATGATTTAAGCGTAATAAAAGAGATATACGAAGAGCTTTTTACGAACAATGAAGAGTAACTAGATATGTTAATTGATAAGCTAATTGTATAGAGCTTTAAGCAGTAAGTCTAATTGTAAGGCTAATTAAAGGTCTGCTTAAAAGTCTAATTGTAAGGCTAATTAAAGGTCTGCTTAAAAGTCTAATTGTAAGGCTTTTAATTGTAGAGATTTAGTTGCTAATTTTAGAGATTTAGATGTTAATTGTTAGAGAGGTTAATTTTACATAATTAGCCTCTCTAACCTTAAAATGTTTATTTTATTTGATGCTTAACTTTTTATTTAGTAAAATCATGCGCTTGTTTTTGAACATAGTTAGTCATTTCAGTGATATCAATAACATCGTTAAATCTTGGAGTTTGATTTTCAAGATTCCTAAGCATGCTTGGAGCTTTAGTTCCTGTAGCAATACTTAGGGCATCCATGCATTTGAAATCATCCATATCTTGTACATGATCGATATTCAAAGCACTAGCAACAACTCGAGGGAACTTATAAGGACTTGCAGTACTCAATAGAACGCGTGGCACGTTAGAATCATGAGGGATATTTTGCATAACAAAATATCCGCATGCTGTATGTGGATCAATCACATAATTGTATTTATTCCAGCAATCAGATATTGCTTCTCTTATTTGATTTTCATTAGCCCAGCCACATCCAAATAATTTTCGTATATTTTTAAGTACGTCTTCAGGTATTTCAAATGCTCCCCATTGTTGTAAGTCATTCATAAGCATTTGTATTAAACGCGTATCTTTATTGCACATATAATACAGCATTCTTTCCAAATTAGATGAAACTAAAATATCCATAGAAGGAGCAACAGTGTGATGGAATTCACGCTGACGGTTATATGTGCCACTTAATAAGAAATCAAATAATACGTTGTTGCTATTGCTTGCAACAATAAGATGTTTAATCGGAAGACCAAGCATTTTTGCATAGTATCCAGCAAGAATATTGCCGAAATTTCCAGTTGGTACGCAAAATTCTATTTCGTCGCCAATTTTTATCTTTTCGTTTTCAATTAGCTGTTTGTAGGATGCAAAATAATAAACAACCTGTGGTACTAGGCGTCCAATATTTATAGAATTTGCAGATGAAAGCGATACATTATTTTCAGAATTTAATTCCATCTTAAGCTTATTATTAGTGAAAATCTTTTTAACTCCTGTTTGAGTATCGTCAAAGTTTCCTTTAACTGCACAAACTTTCACATTTTTTCCGAGTTGAGTAGTCATTTGCAATTCTTGTACACGGCTGACTTTTTCATATGGGTAAAACGTGATTATAGAAGTTCCTTTTACGTCAGCGAATCCTTCTAATGCAGCTTTGCCAGTGTCGCCAGATGTAGCAGTTAGAATCATAGTGTTTTCATCGCTTTTAGCATTTTTAGCGTGCATCATAAGTTGTGGCAAGATTTGCAATGCAATATCTTTGAAAGCGCATGTAGGTCCGTGGAAAAGTTCTAAAACAAAATCGTTAGTCTCTCCAAGCTGCTTAATTGGAGTAATAGAATCATTAGACCATTGACTTCCATAAGCTTTATTTACGCAATCTTCAAGTTCTTTTGAAGAAAAATCTGGAAGTAGAATAGTTAAAATATCTTTGGCGATTTCTTGATATGATTTTTTTGTAAGCTCACAAATGTCGTAGTGTTGCTTGCCTAAGGAATCTGTAATAAATAATCCTCCATCCTCGGCAATTCCTTTACATATAGCTTGCTTTGATGTACATGACTTAGCTGTTGAGCGTGTGCTGTGGAAAATTGCATTATTTTCAGATTCCATGATTCCTCCGAGTTTGAAACGCTTATAGCTTATAATCATGCATTTTTAATATGATTTTATATAGTACTAGATGCGCTAGGCTAGTGTGTTTATGATAATCTCATATTTATAATAATTGCTAAGTTTGTAACAAAAATGAATTCAATAATTTTTTAAGGGGTGAATCTTTGTTGGTTGGTGAAGAGTCTATTAGTGTTAATCGTTTCAGCAGTATGCCTTCAGATAATGGGGAAGAGTTGCATGCAAGTAATGGGGAAGAGTTGCGTGCTGATAATCTAGTAAATAATCGTGCTATTGACGCTAGAAAAGCTCAAAGAGATTTTTCTCATGTAAATACTTGTTCTAAAAATAAATTGTTAGTAAAAATTGCTGAACGCTTAGAATCTTCTGCAAAATATATTGCAAAAGCAAATGCAATAGATATGAGTGAAGCTAAGAATAATGGTATGGACGCTGGCAAACTAGATAGGTTGCTTTTTGACGAGGAACGTATTAAAAAAGCGGTTCAAGGTGTGTTTAAGATTGCGCAATTGCAAGATCCTGTTGGTGAAATCGTTCAAGGATATACGTTACCTAATGGGATCCGTCTTTCTAAAGTACGTGTTCCTATAGGAGTAATGGGCGTAATTTATGAAGCTCGACCTAATGTGACTCTTGATGTTATAGCTTTATGTATTAAATCTGGTAATGCTGTCTTATTGCGTGGTGGAAGTGCTGCACAGCATACTAACAGCGCTAGTATTTCTGTGATTCAATCTGTTATAAAAGAATCAAATTACAATGCAAATATAGTTCAATCAGTTGATGATTTAGGTAGGCTAGGTGCTAAAGCAATGATGCATGCACATGGTTATATTGATGTTTTAGTGCCAAGAGGTGGTTCAAATCTTATTTCTGCAGTTGTTAAAGAGTCGACTGTTCCAGTTATTGAAACTGGTGCTGGAAATGTTCACATTTATGTAGATAAAAGTGCAGATTTTGAAAAAGCTATACCAATTATTATAAATTCAAAAACACAGCGTGTTGGTGTGTGCAATGCCGCAGAAAAATTACTTGTACATAAAGATATAGCGAAAGATTTCTTGCCTAAAATTGCATCTTCTTTAGCTGAATATCACGTAGTATTACACGCTGACAATGAATCTTATAATATTCTGAAATCTTCTAATATTTCTGACTTGAACATTGAACATGCTACTTGTGAAGATTGGAATCGCGAATATTTGTCTTTAGATATGGGAGTAAAGATAGTAGAAGATGATATTGATGCGACTTGTCATATTGCAAAATATTCAACTGGTCATACTGAAACAGTTATTGCAGAAGATTATGAAACTATTCAACGTTTTATCTCTAATGTCGATTCAGCAGTAGTTATGGTAAATGCTTCTACGCGTTTTACAGATGGCTCAGAGTTTGGTTTTGGTGCAGAGCTTGGTATTTCTACGCAAAAATTGCACGCACGCGGTCCAATGGGATTGCGTGAAATGACAACAACTAAGTGGATTGGGTATGGAGATGGTCAAATAAGGTCATTAGGCGAGGTATTGTAAGAATATGGTTGATGAAAAAGCAAAGGATTCTCATTTAACTCCTTTAGAATCTTTAGACGTTGCTGCGCAACGTTTGTCAATAGTTCGTTATGTTTTTCTAGTGCAAATTGAAGATGGTATTTCATCAGCTTCTGCTCGTTCGTCGTTGGAATATGCTGATGCTGTTCTTATGGGATGGCCTGAAGGTGATGATAATGACGTTATTATGCCTCCAGATGATTCATCAATGCAAGAAGTTTATACAACTATGCGTTTAATGGAAGATAATATTGCTTCATTTAGTGAGTTTGAGCGCTCTGGTGACATTGACAGAATGTCTGATACGTTAGTAGAAATAACTAATAACGTTGCTAAGATTCGCGGTATATTCCAGCCTAATTTCCCTCTTCCTACTTTCGCTGAAATACAGCGTGTTGTTACAGATGAATGGAATGAAGAAATGGGCAACATCGATCCTGATAGTGCAAATGATGCTTCAGAAGTTAAAAATGAAACTCGATTGGAAGAGAAAGAAGACGAATCGCATGAGTCATGATTCCTCTTCTTCTACGAGTCCTAATTATTTTTTAGATACTAGTTGTAATTCAACTCGTGAAGATTGCCGGCGAATGTCGGATTTATTTCAAGGGGATTTAAACAAAGCTATAGCTGCACCACCTACTGTTGCAACAGCTAATTCTATGCGTAAATCAACTAGGGGTAATGTTCACGCGCGTCAGCGTATTGGAATTATGGGTGGAACATTCGATCCTATTCACAATGGGCATTTGGTTGCAGCGTCTGAAGTTGCTTGGGTTTATGATTTAGACGAAGTTATTTTCGTTCCTACAGGTAGGCCTGTTTTTAAGCTTGATAAAAAAGTTACAAATGCTGAAGATCGTTATCTTATGACAGTAATTGCAACTGCTTCAAATCCTAAATTCACTGTTTCTAGAGTAGATATTGACAGACCTGGTGTTACTTACACTATTGACACTTTAAAAGATATTCATTCTCAACATCCAGATGCAGAATTGTTCTTTATTACAGGTGCTGATGCTATTGCAGAAATTATGCAATGGAAAGATGCTCGTGAGATGTGGAATTTAGCGCGATTTGTTGCTGTAACTCGTCCTGGATATTCTAGACCTGAAAAATTAGCTTCTTCTCATTCTCCTTTAGTTCCTCGTGCTGCAAATATGAATATTTCGTCTATTGACGATATAGCAAATAGTGATTCAAAACATCTTCCTGTTGATATTTTGGAAATACCTGCCTTGGCTATATCTTCAACTGATGTTCGTAGACGCGCGCAAAATTCTGAACCAGTATGGTATTTAGTTCCAGATGGAGTAGTGCAATATATTGTTAAGCACGGTTTATATGTGAAAAGTTAGGCGTTTATTGGCTTGTCGCTTTCGTCTTCGCAAATGGCTAGTATTAAGTAAGTTCAACTCAGCGAACTAGCGTTTGGAGATATGGTGAGCATAATCCTTGAAGGAAAGCCAGATAAAAACCTTGTTCTTGTTACCGGTCGTGCCCATCCGAAACTTGCTCGTGATGTGGCATCTCAGCTTGGTATCGAAGTGTTGGAAACTACGGCATATGATTTCGCTAATGGTGAAATGTATGTTAGATACACGCAGTCTGTGCGTGGTACTGATGTATTCGTTTTACAAAGCCATTGTGATCCTGTTAATAAATCTATTATGGAACAGTTGATTATGATTGATGCTTTGAAGCGTGCTTCAGCTAGATCTATAACTGCCGTTTGCCCATTGCTAGGGTATTCTCGTCAAGATAAAAAGCATCGTGGGCGTGAGCCTATTTCTTGCCGTTTGATGTTTGATTTATTGAAAACAGCTGGTGCTGATCGTATTATGAGTGTTGATTTGCACGCTGCTCAATCTCAAGGCTTTTTTGATGGTCCTGTTGATCATTTGATTGCAATGCCTGTTCTAGTTGATTACGTGCGAGATCGTTTCCGCGATGATTTAGATAATGTTACTGTAGTTTCTCCGGATGCTGGTCGTATTAGAGTTGCTGAACAGTGGGCACAGCGTTTAGGTGGCGGTCCATTAGCTTTTGTGCACAAAACTCGAGATATCACTTGCCCTAATAAAGCTGTTGCGAATAGGGTTGTGGGCGATGTTAGAGGACGCGATTGTGTTATGGTTGATGATTTGATCGATACAGCTGGAACAATTGCTGGTGCTTGCAACGTGTTGAAGGATGCTGGAGCTAAGTCTGTGACTGTAGTTGCAACTCATGGCGTGCTTTCTGGTCCTGCTATAGAGCGTTTGAAATCTTGTGGAGCTCGTGAGGTAGTTTTGACTGACACTGTTCCAATTCCAGAATGCAAGCGTTGGGATGGTTTGACTGTTCTTTCTATTGCTCCACTTTTAGCTAGTGCAATTAAAGCAGTGTTTGAAGATGGATCTGTTGCAAAGTTATTCGATACTTATCCTGAACATCACGGTCAAGGTTTCTTGTTTGCGTAAAAATTAAGTTAGATTAGTGTTTTATTTTATAAAGTATTCGAAAGTGCTTTTAGATTACTGTAATGCACTGGAAAATATATAAAAATAAATACTAGAAGGTGACGCGCCACGCCAATTTGACGTTTTATGATATTGTGGCATAATTGAGTTTTGGCGGTTTTTTCCGCCGTTCCCTCATGGTGTAAAGGCAGCACACGGGTCTTTGGAACCCTTAGTCTTGGTTCGAATCCAGGTGAGGGAGCTTGTTTTAAGCGCTACTTGGTTTTCCAGGCGGCGCTTTTATTCTTTTATAGATATCATGCGATAATTCGTAATAGAATGAAAGAAAAGTAAAAATGACTTTAAGCAAGGAGCATGGGTGGAAGATTATAAAGTAGCTGCTGCGATTATATTAGCTGCAGGTGATGGAACGCGCATGCGTTCAGATACTCCTAAAGTATTACATTCTTTTGCTGGTAAAACTTTCTTAAATCGCGTAATGGATGCTATGTCTGGAGTAAATCCTGCTCAGCTCGCAGTAGTAGTCCATGCTCAAGCTGAGCGTGTTTCTGCAGCTGCTTTGAGTTATAACGCTAATGCGAGAATAGTGAATCAAGACGATAAGCCAGGAACTGGTAGAGCAGTGCAATGTGCTATGAAAGATCTTAACGAAGCTAAGAAGAACAGTGGAAACGGAGATTTGCAAGGCGCTGTTTTAATTGCTGCAAGCGATATGCCGCTTCTTGATACTCAAACACTACAGTCGTTGATTGATTTCCATAAAAACCATGGCAATGTTGCTACTGTTCTTACAGCAGTTTTAGATGATGCAACTGGTTATGGCCGTATTGTTCGCGAAGCTAATGGAGATGTTTTGCGTATTGTTGAGCACAAGGATGCTAATGCAAACGAATTAGCTATACATGAAGTTAATACTTCAGTATATGTCTTCGATGCACAAGTTCTTTCTGATGCAATAGCTAATTTGAATTCTCAAAATGCGCAAGGAGAATTTTATTTGACTGATGCATTAGAGCACGCTCGCACTCTTGGTCGTGTTGGAGCTATGGCTGCTCCAGATCCTTTAAGTGTTGAAGGTGTTAATACTCGCGTTCAGTTGTCTGTTCTTTCAAAAGCTTATAACAAGAGAGTATGCGAGAAGTGGATGCTTAAAGGTGTGACTATTTTAGATCCAGATACTACTTGGATTGAAGATGATGTTGTGCTTTCTAAAGATGTAACAGTTCTTCCTGGAAGTTTTTTGCAAGGTCATAGTGTTGTTGCAAGTGGTGCTGTAGTTGGACCTTATACTACTCTTATTGACGCTAGAGTTGATGAAGATGCTACAGTTGAGCGCTCGCGTGTGCAAGAATCGCATATTTGCCGCGGTGTTAATATTGGCCCATGGACGTACTTGCGTCCAGGAAATGTTCTTGGCGAAGAATCTAAAGCTGGCGCGTTTGTTGAGATGAAGAAAGCTCATATTGGGAATGGTACGAAAGTTCCACATTTGAGCTATATGGGTGATGCTGATTTAGGTGAGCACACGAATATTGGCGGTGGCACGATTACAGCAAATTACGATGGTGTACATAAAAACCATACGACTATTGGCTCTAATGTGCATGTTGGAGCGGGAAATCTGTTTGTTGCTCCTGTTTCTGTTGCAGACGGTGTTACAACAGGTGCAGGATCTGTTGTGCGTCACGATGTTCCAGCGGATTCAATGGTGTATTCTGAGAATACTCAGCATGTTGTAGAAGGTTGGAAGCCTGCATGGGAGCGCTAGTTAAGTGAGCGATAGTTAAGGAGAAAAATAACTATGACAGCTTTAGAAAGTTCTGTAAATGCTATCCGTATTGCTGCTGAAGCAGCTGATAGGTTAAAAGCTACTAATTGCCAAGCTTTTGACGTTAGCAATTTGCTTGGAATTACAGATGCTATGCTTGTTGTTTCAGCTTCAAATGAGCGTCAAGTATTGTCTGTTGCTGAAGAAGTCGAAAAAGACTTGTACTTAAAAGATAACAAGCGTAAACCAATATCTCGAGAAGGCTTGGAGTTAGCGCAATGGATTTTGCTTGATTTTGGTGATTTTGTAGTTCATATTATGCATGAGGAAGCTCGTCAATTTTATCGCTTAGAGCGTTTATGGAATGATTGCCCTGCTATAGATTTGCAACTTAAAGACCATAGTGAAGATGATGCGTATGGCGATAATCAAGAGTCTGAAAGGTAGTGCCAAGTAATGGTGGATTTTGTTGAAAGCGCTGCTAAAGCTTGTCATAATACGAACTTAAACAGTTCCCATGAAGGACTTGCGCGTTCTGTTATGCTTATTCGCCATGGTCAAACGCCTTATAATGCTCAATTTCGTCTTCAAGGAATGATTGATATTGCTTTAGATGATTCAGGAATAGATCAAGTGACTCGTTCTGGTAAAGCTTTGCGAGTGCTTTTTGGAGCTTCCGATTTAGAAGATCCAAAGAATCCAAATAGCGAAGAGTGCGTGCGTATTACTCCAGAAGAAGCAGATGCAAGTTTTGTTGCTATTGTTTCTCCTCTTATTCGCGCGCAGCAAACAGCTCACGCTTTTGCAGATAAGATTGGGCTTAATGTGCACGTTGAAAATGGCGTGCGCGAGCGCTTCTTTGGCGAGTGGGAAGGACTTAACCGCCAGCAGATTAGCGAAAAATGGCCGGAAGATTTTAACGCTTGGGTAAAAGGCGAAGGCGGAGAGCTTAAGCACGGTGCAGAAACTAAGCAAGAGGTTGGCGAGCGCGCAGCTGCAACTGTTGAACAATGGGCGCGCAAAACCGGATCGGATCGAGATTTACTAGTGTTTTCGCACGGCTCTTGCCTTTCGCAAACTGTTCATAAGTTACTTGGATTAGATAAAGTAGATCCTTCTTATAAGACGATTGGTGGAATGGGAAACGGCCGCTGGGCGCGTTTAATTCCAAGTCTTAACGCGGATGGTTCAATTCATTGGCGTTTGGATGCTTACGATCAAGGTCCTGCAGCAGATCCTACAAGCCAACGTCTTATACGCATTTGGGGTGCAGCTTAAGTGTCATAATATCTTCTTTTTTGCCACTTATATTCCAAAAGCTACCGTTTAGCGATTTTGTAAAGACAGACTATTTACAGTGCCGTATAGTCAAAATTACAAAACAAAAGCTAGTAAACGCTAAGAAAAGTTAGCAAAAGCTAGTAAACGCTAACGGTAGCAACGGTAGTATACGGAAGGGAGGCTTGATGAAAGTAACGATTGCTATTGTGCCGCCAGAAGAAGAGCAGCACGCTCAATTGTCAGTTCACAATATTGACGACAATCTTAAACGCATCATAGCTCAGTTGCAAAGCGTTGATTCTAAAAATGCAAAAGCAAGCAGCGCTGATAATAGTACTGTGAACACTGAAAATAATACTGCGAATGCGGCAAATAGCAACAGTAATTCATTTATATATGGTTATATTAACGATTCTATTATTGTTATGCACGAGCCAGATGTGATTATGATTTGCGTTGAAAATTCGCGCGTAATCATCCACAGTGATAAAGGCGAGTGCGTGTCTTACAAGCGCCTAATGGATTTCGACAATCCGCAATTCGCGTCTTTTGTGCGCATATCTAAATCCGCAATCGTGAACTTGAATCGCATTGTTCGAGTCGATCCAGGATTCGGTGGAAGCATGAGCGTAAAAATGGACGATGGAAGCGTTGAGTGGATTAGTCGCAGATGCTTGAGCTCATTCAAAAAGCGCTTAGGGATGTAATTATAAACGTAATAACGAATGTAGTCAAATATAAAACTATCAAAAATTTTAATACTGATTTTTTAATACTGATTTTTTAATACTTAAAAAGGAAGCGATTATTATGGAAAAGCAAGTTGCAACAATAGGAAAAACAATTGTAAAAAACATTGTTAAAGGCATTAGCATAGGATGCATTATTTTTACAGTAATGTCTTTTATTTCAAGCCTATTAGCTCATAGCGCGGTTGGAAACAGAATTGCGTCTTATGCTGTTGCATCGTTTGTTATAGGCATAGGCTATGGAGTATTTGCTATTTTTTGGTCGAATGATCGCATGTCAAATGTTGCAAAGTTCGTTTTTGCGCTAGTTCCACCAATTGCTATTCAATTTATTGTGTCTGTGATTGTTGGGTGGATTTCATTTAAAGATGAGCCAGCTGTGATTTGCGGATGGATTGCGTTCACTGTTATTTTCCCGA
>NZ_CAMYOS010000019.1:0-18213 GCF_947280595.1 uncultured Gardnerella sp.
GAAAAACACCAACCCAACCCACAAACAAGCAAAAACAAGAAACAAGACCAAGAAAAAAACAATAACCAAACTAAAACTATTAACAAAAACTATCTAATCAACTCTAAGACACCCAACCAGCCAGCCCATCAACCCAAAAAACACCCACCCCCCAACACACATTCGGGGGCGACTGCCACGCCACACCTCGCCTCCGATAACCAATCAACTAGGAAATCTTATAACCATCGCACCAAACGTGTTTAACTGTTAAATCACCAGAATTAAGCAAGAGCATATCTGCAGCGTATCCTCTCTCAATCATTCCCAATGGCGCACCTGTTATGTCATTAGGTTTATCAATACCTAAAGCATGCGCTGGAACAAGTGTTGCTGCTTCAATCGCCTCAGGCAAACCAAATCCAAGCTCTTTAACAGCACGCATCACAGAAACCTCTAATATAAGAGTAGAACCTGCAATAGCACCATTAGACACTAATCGAGCATGACCATCTTTTACTGTCACGTCTAAAGCACCTAATTTATAAGACCCATCAGCACAACCAGTAGCAGCCATAGAATCTGTAACTAAAGCAATGCGATGTTTGCCAGAATTCCAAATCATTCTTAGTACAGGA
Source organism: uncultured Gardnerella sp. (assembly GCF_947280595.1). NCBI lineage: Bacteria > Bacillati > Actinomycetota > Actinomycetes > Bifidobacteriales > Bifidobacteriaceae > Gardnerella > uncultured Gardnerella sp. The sequence goes on from NZ_CAMYOS010000019.1 coordinate 618, forward strand.
TTCTCAACATGGAAACCATCGTTAATAAGCTCTATAGTCACTCTGGAATCTTCCAAAGCAGCAGGAATTGGACCAGGATTGCGATGATGTATCCCATTCATTGCATTAAATACATGCGTCATCAAAGTAGAACCATTATTAAACGCAGCACGAGCTAAATCATAATCAGCGTCACAATGCCCTAGCGCAGGAATAACTCCAGCTTCAGCGAATCGCCTAATTGCCTCAATACCATGCTCACGTTCAGGAGCTAAAGTTATTTGTCGCAAAGATCCATCTGCAGCTTCCAACAAAGCTTCTACACGCTCAGGAGTAGGGTCTACAAGACATTTAGGATCGTGAGCACCTTTACGAGAAAGCGCTAAAAATGGACCTTCTAGATGAGAACCAAGCACATCCGGACGATTATCCATAATATTTTTCACAACGCGCAAATTCTCGCGCATAACATTTAAAGGATTTGTGATCAAACTCAACACTTGTCTAGTAGTGCCATGAATTAGATGATAAGCACGCGCAATACGAATACCGTCAACTCCATCGTCAAACGAACTCTCCCAAGCACCATGCGAATGAAGATCAATATAACCAGGAGCAAGAAAATCCCCATTTGCATCAATAACAGAAACAGATTTTGTAGAACCAACTTTGTTTTCTAGCCCGCTAGAGGAGATAAAAGAGGTGAGATCCGTATCTCGAAAGCCTGTTTGCTGAATTACACCATCTACAACGACAATCCACGCATTGTGTGCGATACCGCGAGCATCCACGCGAGTAGCATTCTTTATTATATATGTGCGACTTTCACGCGATGCGAATAAATCATCAATCTTCTGTGCAACTTCAGCATAAGTATTTCTTGACATTTCACTCACCTATCACCTTTTACTCACCTATCACCTATTTTTTATCTATCACTTATTATTTACCTATCACCTATTATTCATCTATCACTTATTAACTTATTCGATTATTATCAGATACCTTGCCAAGAAGGCTTATTTGCATACACAAAACGATAATAATCAGATAATTTCAGGCGGCTTGCTGCTGCTTCATCAACAATCACAGTTGCGTGAGGATGTAGCTGAAGTGCGGAAGCAGGACACAACGAGCTAACAGCGCCCTCAACAGTTGCAGCAACAGCATCCGCCTTATTCTCACCAAAAGCGAGAAGTACAAGATGACGAGCACGAAGAATAGTGCCAATACCTTGAGTAATGCAATGAGTAGGCACTTTAGTAATATCACCTTCAAAGAAACGACAATTATCAATACGAGTTTGTTGAGTCAAAGTCTTAACACGAGTATTAGAAGCTAAAGAAGAACCTGGCTCATTAAATCCAACATGACCGTCTGAACCTATACCGAGAATTTGCACATCAATACCGCCAGCAGCCTTAATAGCAGCATCATACTCAGCTCCTGCGCGCGCAATCTTTTCTCCTTCACTCAATGGAGCACCTTGCAACACATCTCCTGGAACGTGAACTAAATCTGGATTCAAACCAATTAAATCAGTAACAGTTCTACGGATTGTACTGTGATACGACTGCTCATGTTCAAGAGGCAAACCAATATATTCATCTAAAGCAAAACCGCGAACATGACTTACGTCAACATTTTTTTCTTTAACAAGACTAGCTAAATGCTCATAAGCTTTTAATGGACTTGATCCAGTCGCTAAACCAAGCACAGCATCTGGTTTGCGCTCAATAAGCGAAACCACGCTTTTAGCATATAATTCGCCTGCTTCATCTTGATCACGCACAATAATTACTTCAGCCATCGTTGCCTCCTTAAAGCGCAGACACAAATCTGCACGTATCCACTTGCGCATACAACTCGCACATATTGCACGGGTACAGTCTTCGTACTCCTTTTGTACATTCGTCGTACAAAAACACCTAAAGCGTTATAAAGCAATAATACAAATTATGCAAAGAAAGCAAATTATATTTATTTCACCATTTTGTTTACTTTCTTTACAATTAAAAATACACCAAAATAAGGACTTTAACAACAGCTAAAAAATATTCATCTATAAAATTTGGATAAATCTTTTAGAATGAACTTATTTCGCATAATCGCAATAAAAAATGAAGCAAAAGAGATAATTTTAAAAAATTATTAAGTTTTACTTTCAAATTTACTAAGATACTAACTGAATATAGTTATTAACCTATTTAGCATACTTACTAGGCTATTTACTATACGCTAAACAATCTGCTAAAATTCATAACTTGTACTAAATATTTAATGTATGCAAAAAGAAAAACGAGAAAATCTATTCTCAAATCAATTCCAAAAGAATAAAAATAAAAAGAATAATTAAAAAAAAAAATTAAAAAATAAAAGAATAAAAGGGATAGCAAAAAGATGAGAAAACGCGCGAACATACTAAGCTCAGCAAGCACAATTGCAATAACTTTTGGATTGATTATTTCTGCATTCACTGGATTACCAAAATATACAAACGCAGCATATGCATCTGAAACACAAAACGCACCCACTCCTCTTACAGCCAAAACCGCACACGACATTTCTACTGGCAGAATTCGCTTAGAAAATAATCAGATTGACTCATTGCTATATCACAAGCCCGAGCTAGATCCAAATGTAGATAGCGATGGCGATGGACTTAAGAACAGTGAAGAACTTTATACATACGTTAAAAACGGACGCACATATTACGGATACAATTCGCATCCACTTATAAAAGATAGCGATGGCGATGGCATTGATGACAAAACAGACGAAAATCCGCGTAGATGGGATATTAGCCCTCGCGATATGGCACTGTTTATGGAACTCGTGTATAGAGAAGACGATTACGTCAAAAAAGTACTTGACTATTCAAAACCACTAACTAAGATTCACAAGAACCGCAACGAATATAAGCTCATGCATAACGAGCTTGCGCCATTCTGGAAAGTCAAAGAAACATACCATTATGGGAGTGGATTTGATGCCATATTATTTGAAAATGTAAATCCTGCATATCCATTTATTGAGCAAAACGGCGTGCAAGTTCTTGCAATACGCGGAACTGAAAGCAAATCTGACATATGGAATGATGTATTGCTTGGAACTGGCTCAAACCCAGGTCAAGCTGCTGATATAGATAAACTAATTGATACCTATCGTCAAAATAACACTGTAAGCAATCTTTACGTTACTGGTCATTCTTTAGGCGGATATTTAGCGCAAAGAGCTTTAATTCGAGCTAAAAGTAGTGGCTCTTCCTTTAAAATTAAGGCCTATACTTTTAACGCTCCAAAGATTAAAGGAAATCTATTCAACAAATGGCTTTGGGAAACATCTGATTTTGGCGACAAATTAACAGAAGATGGTTATGCCGTTCATTACAAGGTTGATAATGATAAGGTAATAGGACCAATAGGGAACTTCAAAGGCGCAATAAGCGTAGGAAGATCTGGAGAAGGTCACGGATCTCGCAGTTACTTTGAGCCTAGAATGAATGATTTCGAAGGATTCACAGTTGGCGAGCGCAAAGATATAAGCGGCATTGGAAGAAAAATAACAGCTTTAGATGGATTAGTTAATGAACCAGTTATTAAAACTGACGAACAATCTTTCGAGCCTAAAATTAAAGACATAGACATTTTTGAAAACGATACTTTACCAAAAGTAACAGATTATCTTCTTAATGCATCAGACAGACCGCAAGAATCTACCATTACAGATATTACAGATAAAACTGCTATTGATACTTCTAAAAGCGGGAAATATCAAGGTAAAATATTACTCACATTTGCCAATAACAAGTTTAAAATTCTTATAGTTCCTATAACTGTGCATAAGCGATTAGCTGATATTATGCAAATTCCAACTGTTACTGCTATAGAAAACAAGGAAATAAAGATTGAGAAAGACTCATCTATTCCTAGCAATTTTGATTTCACTCCATATTTGAGCACTTTGCCAGACGAAAGCAAAGTTTCAGTTATTGAACAGCCAAAAACTGAAAATATTGGCATTACAACGTTTACTGTAGAAATAACGTTCAAAAATGGGTCAAAAAGAAGAGTTAAACTTAACGCTCATGTTGTTAAAACTATAAAAGCAGAAGTATTGCAACCTGCAAAAAAGATCATTGCTTGGACAGAGCTTACTCCATCAACTCCAATAAAGAAAGAGCCAGAAAATCCTACTCCTTCACCTAAGCCTGTTCCTACTCCTGTAGTTCCTGCACCTTCTCCACAACCTAATCCAGCGCCTTCACCAGAGCCAAACCCTACTCCAGTGCCGAAGCCTGAACCTGTTCCAGTTCCAACTCCACAGCCAGAAATTCCTGAACCTGCGCATCCTGAACCTGCTCCAAAACCTCAACCTCAACCAAACCCGACTGTTCCATCCACTCAAGAACAAGAGAACCCAGTAACGCCAAAGCAAAATTCACAAAATCACGAACAACCTGCTGAACACAACGATCAAGAGCATCAGAGCGAAGAACACAAAAAATCAACAAAAACGCCTTCTGCTCCAATAAGCTCTGCAGATCTTAATCGCGAACTCGCAAATACGCTTAAAGCCGGCGAAAATAACATCGTTTACGCTGGTAAAAATAATGAAATCACACTGTATTTAAATACTACATCTGAATTTATGCAAAAACTTAAGCGCGAAAAGGTATTAAAAGCGTACGCGTATATTTATTCAGATCCTAGATTGTTATACAGTCCAACTGGAACATCATATGTGACTGTTTACTATAACGAAAATAGTAAGCCAACATTCAAAGCTGCTATTCCTGAAGAATATGTTGGGAATCACACAATTGTGTTAATAGATGAAAACGGAAAACAAGTAGCGTGGAATAACGTACTAGTTAAACAAAGCAAATCTTTTGAATATTCTGAAAATAAGCGCCAAAACTCTGTAAATGATACTCTAGCGAAGACTGGAAATAATATTTTGACAATTATATTAATCTTTACGCTTATAGTATCTTTGCATATTACGATTGAAACTATTAAAAACACAAAAAGATTTGGAACGAAAAAAGAAAATTAGAGGGAATTAGACAAATCTAGACAAATCTAGACGAATCTAGACGAAATTAGACAAAATTAGATAAAACTAGACAAAACCAGAGGAACATAAAACACTATAAAACAGGCGAATCTCAAAAACAATAATTCAACTAGCAAATGAATAAAACATCTAAAAGCTAATAGTTATAACAAATCTAAAAAACGTGAGAGTTTAACTATTAAACAAAAAACAGTTTATTTTATTGATATTCAATAAATTTTCCTTTTATACGCATTGTTGTATTTTTAAACAAAATAACAGTGTAGAATAGTAGTTGTTAGTTGCAGTAATGAAACAATTAAGATTTAAAAAATTAAGATTCATTCTTAATAAAAAGCGTGTTCTCAAAGTCGATTTCTCAACGCGCATTTGAAAAGAATCTATCAAAAAATAACTGAATATCATACAAATAACTGAATATAGCTAGCGATTTTATAAATGTAAAAATCATGCGAACAAAATAGGAGTTGTCATGAAAAAGTACATTAAACTTGCAGGTTTTTTCACTGGTCTGTGCCTTGTATTTAGCATGCTGAGCTTCACTTCCCCCGCAATGGCTTATACGCGAAGCGAATCTACTACTAGTACACACACTCCTCTTACAGTGGAAACCGCTAAAGAAATTTCAGATGGAACTATTCGCCTTGAAACGCCAGGCGCGATTGATATGTCGTTATTCCATAAAAAACCTCTTAATCCTAATGAAGATTTGGATGGTGATGGTTTAACTAACAGTCAAGAAATTTACACTTACACAAAAAATGGCAAAACTTATTACGGATATAATTCTCATCCAAAAATTAACGATACGGATGGAGATGGTATCCCAGATAACGAAGACAAGAATCCGTTACGATGGGATATTAGCGTTCGCGATATGACACTATTCTCTGAGCTTTCTTACAGAAACGATGATTACATTAAAAAAGTTCTTGATTACACAAGACCACTTCACGATGTTTATAGAAATCGCAACGAGTATCGTCTGATTCACAATGAAATAGCTCCATTCTGGAAAGTTAAGGAAACATACCATTATAGGGGTGGATTTGATGCCGTATTGTTTGAAAATGTGAGCCCTTATCCATTCCTTGAACAAGGAACAGTTCAAGTGCTCGCAATTCGCGGAACTTCGCAATTCAATGATTATGACGATGACTTCGCAATAGCTGTTGGGCACAATCCGGATCAAGCTCGCGATGTTGAGAATCTAATGGAACGCTATGGACGTGAAAACACTGTTAGCAACTTGTACATTACAGGTCATTCTCTCGGCGGATATTTGGCACAACGCGCTTTAATTCGCGCTAAAGGCAAAGGATATCCTTGGATTAGAAAGATTTACACTTTCAACGCTCCACAAATTTGGGGAAATATTTTCAACCGCTGGCTTCGTGAAGTTGCAAAAACTGGAAATCGTCTAACTCAAGAAGGTTATGCAGTTCACTACAAAGTGGATAACGATAGAGTAATACGTTCTGTTGGCAATTTCGCAGGGGCTATTAGCATAGGCCGTTCATACGAAGGACATGGATCTCGTAGCTACTTTGAGTCGCGCATGAACAGATTCCCAGGATTCACAGTTGGAACAAGAGGTGACATTTCTGGAACAGGACGTTATATGAAAGAACTAAATAATTTCTATAATGTTCGCACATTTTAATAGATAAAACTTACAATTTAATCTCCTAATAAATAAGCGCTGACTCGCTTGAACAATAAGTTTTAAGCAAGTTGGCGCTTTCATATTTTTCGTCCTCGCCAACTGACTATTCAATGCAACAACTATTTGTAATATCTAATCGTTACATTGGCATAAAGAAAAAATAAAATCATAGAATTTTGTAAAGAATTTTACACACTATCAACACACAATTTACTACATTAAAGATAAATTATCTTTATATTACTGAGCACATTATTTGCACATTTAGCCTATTTTTAAGGTGTAATAACAAGCGAAGAACGTTGATATATCAACTCTCCCCACATGGATACTTACACGTTCATTTTGATACAAGACTGGCTTGGGGGCAGATTCATTCGGTAGGGGGGTGTTTTCCAAAGACGGGGGTAGGAATTGCTGGTTTTTATTGCTGTGAGCGAGTTATCTGGCCGATTATTCGTCTTTGAAGATGACGCTGATGGCTCCATTAGCGTTGATAATGGCGTGGTCGACGAGGGTGTTCCATGCTTGGTCGCTGTATGCGAGTGGTGGCAGGGTGGCGAGGTAGAAGTGGACTTTGATGGCTTGTGCTCGGCGGTGGCGCAGATCGTCGATCTTGTCGGTGATATGCTGGTGCTCGGTCTCGAGTTGGCGGTGTCGGGTTTCGAGCTGGTGGTAGCGGCGGTCGTAGTCGTCGGGGTCGTGGGCTGTGGCTGCTGCGGTGGTGATGAGTTAGTTCATCAGCGTGATCGTTTCTTCGATCCGCATAACCCCAGTAAGCAACTAGGACGCATCTACGAGCGGGCTTTCAATAGTTGCTCCATCACGTCATCACCCGGAGCCGTGCCCGAGTAGTCGGTGGTGCAGGTGGCGCGGACGATCTCGTAAATCTCGTACCAGTACACGTTCGCTTGCTTCCCGAACGACTGGGACATGGCGACGAACGGGGACGCGATTGCAGCCCCTGTGGTTGGGTGCTTGCCAAGTAGGCCGAACTTGGAGATCGCCTGCTCGCACTGCACATACCGCGCGAACGCCTGCGCATAGGATTCAATCAGGCGCGGGACTACGAACTGGGAGCAGCCACGCGCATCGAGCCATTGCCAGGTCTCGCGATACACCACATCGGCGCCTAGGGGTTTACCATCCCGCTGAACCTCAGACAAATACTCGCTAGGTTCTGGCATGGTCTCCCCGGCGAGCACTGCGTCCTCACCCACATCGGAGCCGCTGAAATCAAACACGTCCTCAAGCGGATCATGCAACCTAGTCGCAGGGCTGCCTTTGGCAACCTTCTCACTCAACGCACCCGACGTCCACCCCTGTTAGTACCATTCTTAGCCATGGGAATCCTCCCCTCTTGCTGGACGTGCTGATACTCTATATAATTTCACCAGTTGACATAATTAGCATCGGTAATGGAGAGACTTCGTGGACTACTGAGATGGAAGCGACCAATAACTTATCCAATCGTGGGATTCGGTATAGATGGCTGCTAGGTATTACCTTTGTATTTTTCGCTTGCCATGTTTCCTACACCGTTTTAGCTCTTACGCTTCCGAGTATTCAGCTACTCGGGTCACTTTTGATTGCTGTATCAATACCCGTTAGCGCTCTTTTTGGTTGTGTCCTGCCACTCAGAGGGTTTAACTCTCGATTCTTGATTAAATCTGGGTTCTCTATTTTCGTTGGCATTGTAGCAGCTTACGCCACGGCACAACTAGCTGAGAGTGGCAATTTATCAGTGCGAGCAATGCTCTGCGGGCACCTCGTACTCAATCTGACAATCTACACTTTAATGTGTGGTTTAACGACAATCTATATTCGCCGTCAGCAAACTGGGTGTACTCGACGCCCAGAAACCACTGAGGATCAACAACTAGACGACAATCAATAGTCTACAGGTGCCCAACAACCCTACCCTCTTACTAATCATTTCTCCGACTCAGGTAGGCTTTTCATTCCTTTGTTCAACGCGTCAGTGAGGTTTTCAATAAACGATTCACTATGATCAATGATTACCGTTGCCCCATCTTTGATCACAACATGCACGGACGTTGTATTCGGGTAGTTGGCGTTTACCTCTGTCAATTTGCCATCATATGTAAACCAACGAAGTGTTATATCGCTACGGGAAATTTTACGTGCAGACTCTGAACAGACCTGATGTGGTACATCAGCTGGTGATGCTGAGTGAGTGTCAACGCATACCTGGCCTTTAGTTTGATAAACGTCAACGGTATTGTTGCCAGAGTCGACTCTAGCCACCAAATACTTCGCATCAATTTTGGGAGAGGTAACCACGACTCCAGGGATTAGATTGAAATAGAGCGCGATTAAAATTCCGAGGATAGAGAGCGCGCAGGCAGCAATAATGAGCGCTATTTTTCTTATTCTGAGAACAAGAATTCTAGTTTTCACATTGTTGCTGCCTGCGTTCATTGCTTTGCGCTCCTATCCAGCTGCTCCGTGCCACCAGCCCTCCGACTAGCCCAGCTTCGGGTGCGACGACAACTACAACGGCAGCCAGTGCCACGAGCGCGACAACACCGACTGCTACAGCAACTGCCTTGCCAGAAACCTCGGGTAGTCGTAATTCTACACCTAGCGTTGAATGCAGGGTGACCTCATAGGTGACAGTCACGGACATGGTGGACTTTACTGCGGTGTTTCCGCTTGCAAGGTTATCTGAATCCACTCGAATCCATACCTGCAATGAAGTGGGATCCACAACTGTGAGTCCATATGAAATATTTCCTGACTTAACAGACCCTGCTATACGTTTGATTTTTGAGGCGAAGTCACCATTGGAACCGAAATCTTTCACATCGAAGGTTGCGCTTGCGGAGTCAATTGAACTTAGAGTCGAGGCTGACAGTTCTCCCGCATTGTTTACCGTGATGTTAGTTGAAAACAATTCATTAGAGGATGTCGTTGCTTGAGTCGCGATATGTGCTGAGACCTTCATGTCGAAAGTTGGCGTATGCACATTGCCAAGCTCAAGTGTCTGGCCGTATTCCCAGCCAACAGAAGAAAAGCTTGGGTAGTAACCCAAGGGCTCAAGTACACGTCGCACGAAAGTTTCTCGTGCGATCTCGAGCAGATTACGTCGGTTATCTTCTTCCAGCTCTTCTGGCGTTTTCGCAGGAACCTTAACAAACGAACTTACACCCCTGTCTCGCCCCGAATACGCATCTTTGTCTAGCGGGAAGCTAGGCGATGACGGGAAAGTAAATTCGTGGAATTGATCAAACGCCCAATTATCAGGGATTGCGTAACCAAGATTACCTGAAAAGCCGGTTGACATATCTCCAACGAAAGAAAACGACGCATAACCGGCTTCACTAACCTTGGCGCATACCAAGCGCGGTCCATAGACGCCTACCTTATAGCGCAGACGATTCTTCGACGAGTTGAACGCTGCCTTGATTTGCCGGAAATACAGAAGAATCATGGAATCGATTTGAAATTCGTAAGCATCAAAATCGACGGCGAAATAAATTGTTACGCCCGATGGAATTCCGATACGTTGAGCGGCACTAATAGCTGTCACAGCATCAATAGTTCCTTGGGAACTGTTAGCGAAGTATTCTTGATAGTACCCACCATCTTGATAGATCGGGAAAACTGCCAAACCAGCATCGGTGATGTTCTTTACCTCGTCTTGTGTCAGCGCTTTCGAGGTATCCTTGCCAACGTATCCGGTCAAATATCGGCCAACATGAGTGTAACCGGCCGCCTTCAAGTCCTTAGCTTGTTGCGCATTCAGTACCGTTGCGCAATCACAGGCTTTGCAGGCTCGGTTTGGGTCGCCTTTTGAGGTCAATAGGCTCATCCAGGTGGTTGGGTCAACTTTCCCAGTAACAGGTAGCGCGTAGTCTGCTTGGAAGGTGCGAACCTGAGCAGCCAATCTTGCATCCCAGGTTCGGGTTACGGAACTGGATTGCCCGTTACATACCAGTCCGGCGCTTGCCAACCATACCCAATCTCCACTACCTGAACTAACTGTCTTCAGGCGGCTACGGGTACCGTTACCGAAGTTGCCGGTCGCCTGCTCGGGAGTGAATCCTTCGAGAGCCTGAAGCACTTGAATCAGACCAGTATTCATTTCACGCCCGTAGATACCATCGGTGGGAAGGATACCGGTGTATGCCTTGTAGTCATGGTTAATCCTTTGCTGGATCGCCCGGATAGAAGCCTTTCCTCCATAGGCTGATAGCAATCTGAACTGTTTCATTGACAGCAAGGCCATCATCAACTCCACGTCAACGGTAGAAGACGTATCTGACAAGCCGATATCAGCTTTCATCTTGCTAATAGATGAAGCCATGTTGTCAGTGAACTTAGTGGTAAGACCGCCATACTCGGCCGGGTACCCTTTGCACCACAACGCGCCTTGAATAATCTCGTGAACATTACTAGATCCAGGGTTCTTACTGATACCATTAGGCCAGCGGGAGTTGAATCGAGATTGCGTGCCAGGGCCGAAGTTATTCGCGGTGGCCGTAATTCCCAATTCAATCTGTAAAGCTCGAATCAGACCGTTAATTGTATCCCATGAGGAACCGGACGATGCTTACCGCGAGATTCCCGATGATGCAGCTGATTTCTTGCCTGGAATCGATTGACGTTGAGAGGTATCAAGCTTTGATTTGTCCCGCTGTCCTTCGGGAAAGGTACTTTTTGGCGCTTGCCGAACCTTTTGGCGCTCCGCACTCAACGTCGCCCAGCGTGGTTCACGTCGCCTCATGGCGCGCATCGACAACGGCAGATACCAGAGCCGCACCGTCCCGGTAGACCACACGGCACCTCTCGCCACCGCACGTTTCCCCAAGTCATGCGCCAGTTTCGACTAATCTGCGCACCCAAGCCCCGCTCGCCCTTGTATCCAACTCGGTACGGTCTGCGAGCATGCCAATGGATCCCGCACTTCTCTGTCTATCTGATACCTTTCGGCGGCACTCATACTTTTCGGCGCAAGCCGCACTTTTTGGCACTACCCCCTTAGAACACTATTCGCAATCCAATCGAAGCACCTAAAACGCGCCCAAGCACCCGCTTCCACGCCCGATCCGCACCATGCCAGAAGCACAACAAACCCCTCGAATTCCTTGTTTTACCTAGTAAAACTCGTAACACGAGGGGTCCTGTTTGCACTCACACTTTTGTATCAAAATGAGCGTCCACGTGGAGCGGACAACGGGAATCGAACCCGCCTCTGAAGCTTGGGAAGCTTCCATTCTACCGATGAACTATGTCCGCAAGTTTTAACTTAAGCCAAAACAGTAAAACAGCAAAAACTAGTATTACAAATCTTAATCCAAGTTTTAACTTAAATTAACCACTTAACAATATCATGCGCCGCTTACTGTTACAACACTTTTTTTATTTGGAATAATAATATTTACCTTCGCTCGCACGCGAACCTCATTAGCTATATGCATCAATTTTTCAATGCGATCATCAACAGGTGGGTGAATCGAGAATAATCTAGAAAACAACGTAGAATGCTTTTCATACGGATCAACAATCATAAGAGCAGAAACTATACGCACGCCTGCAATAAGCTCCATTTTATGCAATTGAGCACCATAAGAAATCTTATTTAGCGCTGACGCTAGAGCAGCAGGATCTTTAGTAACATTACTTGCATATTTATCTGCACTAAATTCACGATCACTAGATAAAGCTAACTTAACGAATAACGCACCGATTGGCCCAAATACAAAACTCAATCCTTTACCAATAAAAGTAACTACGCTAAAAACGCAAATCTTAAGAAGATTTTGTAACTTTGATTTAGATTCAATCTCGTTATTCTTATATTTTTGAAAATATTTCTCACCAAAATACATGAGCCAATATCCAAAATAAGATACGGCAGCAGCCATAAGAGAAGCGAGAGCAGCAGTGAAGATATCATGATTATATACATGCATCAATTCATGAGAAACTACACTACGTAACTCTCGCTCATTCAATATGTTTAAAAGACCACGCGTGCAACATAAGCAAGCATGACGCTCACTACGACCAGTTGCAAAAGAATTAGGGCTCGCATACGGAGCAACATAAATCTTTGGCATCGGTTTTTCTAATCTAGCAGAGATTTCACGCACAATTCCATAAAGTACAGGCTCTTCTTCCTCTGTTACTTCACGAGCTTTAATAACACTAATTACAAGCTTGTCTGCAAACCAATACGATATTGCGTTAATAACAATCCCAATAATCACGAACCAAATCAATAAGCTTAATTTCGCTCCCAAAACAAGCCATAGCAGCACTAAAGGAATCCACATTACTGCAAAAAGTAATGCTGTCCTCATACTGTTGCAATATTTTGCACTTTCGCTGCCAAACATAGTTATCATGATAATTAGAATGTCTGGAATTTTACTGAATGCAAACTGAGTATTACTTAAAGAAAATCTGAAATTTATTATTCTCCTAAAGCAATAGCGCATAGATCTTCAGCAGAAACTACTTTCTTACGAGTCCTATTTTCTTTAGATCCAATCTCACGCTCATAAGCATCAACACGCTTCCATCCAGAATAATCAATTGGTTTAACGCCTTTTTCTTCCAACAATTTATCTATAGCTTTAGAGTCACGATTAAGCGCAATGCAGCCACAATTCCCAGTTTTAGATAAATCTTCAAGCATGTGGTTCACAATAAGAAGGGCATCAGATTTTGTAGAACCAATCAATCCAACAGGACCACGCTTAGCCCAACCTGTAACGTATAGGCGATTGCGCACATCTCCATCAAGCGCAGAAGTTAATATGCGTCCCTCATTATTAGCTAGAACTGTACGCTCAAAATCATAAGCAATTCCAGAAATTTGAGAAGGAAGATACCCAATCGCATGGTACACAGCTTGAACTGGATATTCCTCGAATTCGCCTGTACGAGTCATTTTTCCATCTGCACTTGTAACAGTGCGTTCAATACGAATCGCAGACACTCGCCCATCTTCACCGAGAATCTCTACAGGTGCGGAATTGAAGTGAATAACGTAACGAAGATTTGCAGGATTGCCTTCAAAATCAACATTCCCCCCATCTTCCATGTCTTCAGCCATATCTCGTATAGCGAATAATTCTTCAACCATTTGGCGAGTAATTTTGTCTGAACCAGCAACTTCTATAGTTTCTTCATCAAGATCAAAATCATCTTCGTCTATAACGATTTGCACGCCAGGCAATTTTTCCATCTCACGCAATTCTTGCACTGAGAATTTTGCTTGTGCAACCCCTCTACGAACAAATAAGTGCAAAGTTTGTATTTGATTTTGCTTCAAGCCCTCGTATACATAGTCTGGAATATCTGTATTATTACGCAAATAATCAGGATTGCGTAGTAATTCACGAGCAATATCCATAGCTACATTACCGCCACCAATAACAGCAACTTCTTTAGCGTTAAGAGGCCATTGGTGCTCAGTATTTGGGTATCCGTCATACCATTCAACAAATTTTGCTGCACCTTTTACACCGTCTAAATCAGCACCAGGAACATCTTTAAGTGGGCGATCCGCTATTGCACCAGTAGCAAAAAGTACTGCATCATAGTATTGAAGAATCTCTTCAAGATTTATATCTTTACCAAATTCAACATTCGCATATAAATGAATATTTGGATTATCAAGAGTTTTTTCTAAAGCGTCTGCAATAAATTTAATACTTGGATGATCCGGAGCAACACCATAGCGCACCAATCCAAACGGAACTGGCAATTTTTCAAAGAGGTCGATTCTAGCACTATTACACAAGCCTAATTCGTCACTTCGTTTCGCTAATTGACGCAAAAATATATCCGAAGAATATACTCCAGCAGGCCCTGCGCCTATTACAGCAATTCGTAATTCAGACGTTTCATGTGAAACACTCTCATTATCAATTTTCAACATAAATATCCCCTACGGTTATTCCGTTTTCTTTCATAACACTCACATAATAATTTAAGAGCGCTATGGCAACAGGCTTTTCACTCGTTTAATAAAAGCCACAGCTGAATATTGTCACGAAGAACGCAATGCTGTCAATGCCCACATAATAGAAATTACATCAATAATTTCTTGCATCATTGCTCCAATTACAGCAGGAATAAATCCAAATGCAGCAAAAAGCATGCTAATTATTGCCAATCCAATACCAATAAAAACAGATTGAATCATAATACGCTTAGTACGTTTTGCGATTCCAACAGCATTCGATACTGCAAAAATATCATTATTCATAATAACTACTTGAGCACATTCAGAAGCCGCTGTATCTGTTCCATCTGTTATAGCTACACCAATATCTGCAGCAGACAACACCGGAGCATCGTTCACTCCATCCCCAACCATCATCGTAATAGAAGAAGATTTCTTAGAATTATATCCAGTAAGTAATTTAGAAGAGAAATCTGGAAGTAATTTAGAAAAGAGCAAAGAGAGCAAAGAGAATTTCGTAGATGACTTCCGAGTTTCAATTAAATCAGATTTCATATTATGCTGTTTTACATATGGCAATTTATCTTCAGGAAGCAAGCTCGCATGTACACAATCAATACCTACGCTATTTGCTATAGATAATGCGGATTTAATACCATCTCCAGTAAGCATTGAAATAGATTTCACGCCTAGTTTGCGTAAAGTTTCAACAGTTGCCTTAGCATTATCTCTAGGAACATCTTTCAAAACAATTCTACCTACAAGAACGCCATCAAAAGAAACATAAGTAGACATTTCATCTGAAGCGAGCGCACTAAAATCAACTATTTGATCAAAAGAATTGTTTTGTTCACCTGGATTGTTTTGTACAGAGCACTTTTGCGATTCAGAAGAATTATGCGATTCAGAAGAATTTTGCATATCTAGGCTCGAATTGAAATCAGAATTATCTATTACATACTTTTTACGACCTACTCTTACAAAAATCTCATCTACAACACCTTGAATACCCATTCCCGCTGTTTCTTTAACACTATGAACTACAGGATACTCACGTATACTAGGTAGTTCAGGATTTTGAGTAGGATGAGATTTTTCCCATAGCAAAGACCCTGCTTTTGCAATTCCGCCAGCTAAAATATGCTGAGAATACGTTTCAAGCACTCCAGCTAACATAACAATGCGATTTTTATCGTATGATTTATTAACTACATCAACGCGAATCACTTGAGGTGTCTTTTTTGTTAAAGTACCAGTTTTATCGAAGAAAACATCTGTAACACGGCTTAATTGCTCAAGCACATCCTGACTTTTAACAACAATTCCTATTTTCGCCGCGCGACCAGTACCAGCCATTAACGCAACTGGAACAGCAATAAGCAATGGACACGGAGTTGCTAATACTAAAACTTGCGCAAATCTAAGGGCTTCACCAGAAAATGCCCAAGCCACACCTGCAATCACAAAAGAAATTACAGTAAACGGCACTGAAAGCATATCTGCAAATCTTACAACTGCTGCTTTAGAAGATCTTGCTGACTCTACTAAAGTCATAATTTTTTGATATTGAGATTGCGAAGATAATTTAGTAACGCGCATAATAAGTACAACGCCACCATTAACGCATCCAGATAACACTTTTGCACCTGCATACAATTCACGAGGCACAGATTCACCATTGATAGCGCTTGTGTCTACAACAGCAGAACCACTTAACAATTCACCGTCAACTGGAACAGTTTCTCCAGGAAGTACAATAATCACATTACCAACACGCACATCCTCAACAGGGACTGTAGTATAACGCTGTAATTTAGAAGAATCTTGAACACTTTGCAAAAATGGGCAAGAGCTACAATTATGCGACTTAACAGAATTTACTTTCCTAAACTCATCACAATTGCATAATTTGCATGATTCAGGCTTACATTTATTATCAACTAAACACGGAGGCTCATAGGACTCACACGACTGGCTCGATTTGTGAGCTCGATTAAACTCATGCTCAATACCTAATAAAGTCATTAAGTGAGCTTTTTTAGGAGCAGCACTGACTAAAAGTTCTAGATTCTTTTGCGCTTTCATATTAGCGAAATCTTCAATGCCAGCTCCCGTCCACACCATCACAACTATTAAATAGCTTGCCCAAAATTCGCCAATTATAAGAGTAGAAAGTAGCGCTACGAATGCGAGTAAATCGATACCCAAAGTTCCATTACGCAAATCCTTAAACATGCTAACTAAAGATACGGCACACGTATATAAAACTAAGAAAACTATAATAATTTGCCCAATAGTTGGATTCATATTTAAGTAGAAATCAATATTCACAAGAAGAAATGCATTATGAATAATATGATTTATCTCAATCCAGAATCCTGAAAATATACGAAGATCTAATGAATATGAAGCAAAAATTATTGGAAATAGTACTACAACTACTGTTAATTGAGGTAGACGATTGAAATACGCTAAAAGTTTACGCATACACTTTCCTTACGCTGATCAAGTCAACTACGTAAAACGTTGTCAACACGATTTCACGCCTTGTTAACCCATTGACAGCCAAGCTCAAGACACGATCAAAAAAATCATCCAAAATGAGCAATAAATTAAACCAGAAGATTTAAACTCACTATCAATACACGGCGTAAAGATACTTATGTTTATTTAATTATTTAATATTATTTAATTATTATTTTCAGTTTTAAAAGTTGTTTTGTCATTATAACAAAAGCCCTTGATGAGAAACATTCTCATATAAAGCGATATAAGCCTACAACCAAAAACGAGTAATTGGAGGGGCTATTGGGGGGTTATTTCCCAAAAACGTTGATGTTTCAAGGGTTTTCGGCATGAAAAAGGGCTTCTAGTAATTTTCTAGAAACCCTACTTGTGGAGCTAAGGAGACTCGAACTCCTGACCCTCTG